>JBOGSY010000161.1:0-4925 GCA_050691915.1 Candidatus Limnocylindria bacterium
GGCTCGACCTCGGCCACGACCGGCTCGGGCTCGGGCTCGGGCTCGACCTCGGCCACGACCGGCTCGGGCTCGGGCTCGGGCTCGACCTCGGCCACGACCGGCTCGGGCTCGGGCTCGGGCTCGACCACGACGGATGCGACCAGCTCCTCAACCGGCCAGTCCACTTCCACGTGGCCATTCGACTCGGCGCGCGCCAGGTCCTCGGTCGGCCATGCGTCAATGCCGAGCCGACGGTTCAGCTCCGCCTCCGCCAGCTCGGCCTCGGCGGCCGCGGCGGCAATCTCCGGATGATGCGCATGGAAGGTGGCCTCGAAGCGCTCCAGCAGGTCGTCGGTGCCGGCGATCGGGACGCAGTTCCGGCAGCGGCCGGCATCGTCATTCCAGCAGTTGGTGCACGTGTACTGGCGGCAGTCGATGCAGAAGTTGAACGACTCGTGGAACGCCTCGAGTTGCTGGGAAGCCAGCGCTTCCTCCTCGGAGCGCATCGCGTCGCCGACCGCATCCCCCAGGGCGTCCTGGCTCATGATGTAGTTCCTGAGGCCGGAGACCAGGCCACGCGTCTTCCGGATCGTGTTCAGGCGCGTGGGAGCGGCGAACTCGTAGCGAGTGCCGCACCGTTCGCAGAAGGACTCAGTCAGCGCTTCGGGCATGTCGATATCAGGTTTCCGAGCTGGGCGCCATTGGGAGCGACAGTATAGCGACGGTCCCCAAACTCTCCCTACAGGGGCATTCGTACTCGGTGGGGGGACGTTCGTACCTACCCGCTCGTGCTCACCGGGAGCGCCTGCGGCCCATGCTAGGATCGGCCCCGTGGGCATCCTGTCACGCCTGGAAGCGATCTTCGAGCGCCTGTTCGAGGCTCCGGCCGGACGGCTGGGGGCCAGGCTGCAGCCGGTCTCGCTGGCCAAGCGCATCGAGCGCGCCATGGACACCACCAAGTCGTTCCGGGACGACGGCGTCATCGTCCCGAACCAGTACGTCCTCCACCTGAACCCGGCCGACTTTGCCGCCTTCGAGTCGTATCGCGGCTCATTGGAGGACGATCTGGCCCATGGCGTGCTGTCTCGCGCCCGGCATGAGCGCTATACCCTTGTTGCCCGGCCCCGGGTCAGCATCATGGCCGACAAGAACGTCCAGCGCGGGGACATCCGGGTCGCGGCCAACGTGGTCGACCAGGAGGGATCCCGCATTCGCGACGACAGGCCGTTACCCGCGTCGTCCGACACGATGGTCTTCGCGCGGCCCGGTCACGAGGTGGCCGCGCCCGACTCGGCCAAGCGAGCCTACCTGCTGGTCGAGACCGATGGCGCCCCGGCGGTCCAGTTCGACCTGGGTGGCGCGCTGATCAGCATCGGGCGGGCCAGCGACAACGACGTCATCGTCGACGACCCGCTGGTCAGCCGCCATCACTGCCAGCTGAAGCTCCAGCACGGGGCCTACTCGTTCGCCGACCTGGGAAGCCGGAACGGCTCCCTGGTCAACGGCCAGCCCGTGAACGAGATTGCGCTCGGCCCGGGAGACAGGATCCGCATCGGTTCCACCGATATCGAGTTCCAGGTGCGTGGATGACGGGCGAGGTCCTGCGCCTCCTGCTGCTGGCGCTCCAGCTCGGCTTCGTCGCCCTCCTGTACCTCATCCTGCTGGGCTTCGCGCGGTCCCTGCTGCGCGACCTGCGCAGCGCGGAGCAGGTCCAGCTGGCCAGCCAGACCGGGATCGGCAGGCTGGCCGTGCTGGAGTCGCCGGAAGACGAGCCACCGGCCGGGCGCGCCATAGCCCTGGGACCCATCAACTCCATCGGACGCAACGTGAACAACACCATCTTCGTGGAGGACGACTTCGCCAGCGCCAACCACGCGATGCTCACCTTCCGGGGGCGGGCCTGGTTCATCGAGGACCAGGGCAGCACCAACGGGACCTACGTCAACGGACACCGCATCGACCGGCCTGTCGCGCTCTCCTACGGCGACGAGCTGACGATCGGGCGGGTGCGGATGCGCCTTGAGCGCTAGGCCACGCGCCCGGGCGGCGGGCGTCGGCTGGCGGGGGCCGGAGCTGCGGATGCTCCTCCCGCTGGCCGTGCTGGTGCCCCTGGGCTTCGCGGTCGCCAACATCGCCCAGACCGGGAACCTGGACCCCGGACCGATGGGCGTGGCGGCGGCGTACGTGATCCTGATGCTGGGCGCCCACTTCCTGCTGGTGGCGACCGGCAACCGCGGTGATCCGCTGCTCCTTCCGCTCGTGGCAACCATCGGCGCCGTCGGCTTGGTCATGCTCAACCGCCTGCCGCAGGGCCTGCGCGGCACCAGCCTCTTCGGGCTGCAGCTGGGCATGGCGGAGACCCAGATGCTCTGGTTCGCGGTGGGTGTGGGCGCCATGCTGGCGGTGGCCATCGGCTTCCGCGACGACGGCATCCTGCGCCACTACAAGTACACCTGGGCGCTGGCCGGGGCGCTGCTGCTGGTCCTGACCTTCCTGTTCGGCGTCGAGGAGAACGGCGCAAGGCTGTGGGTCAACCTGGGCCCGGTCCGCTTCCAGCCGGGCGAGGCGATCAAGATCGTGCTGGTCGTCTTCATCGCCGGCTACCTGGCCGAGAAGCGCGCCCTGCTGACCGGCGCCAGCATCCGGCTGGGACCGATCAGGGTGCCGCCGCTGCCCTACCTGCTGCCCATGCTCGCCATCTTCGTGATCGTCATGCTCATCGTGGTCTTCATGCGCGACCTGGGCACCGCGCTGCTGTTCCTGGGGATCTTCCTGACCATGCTGTTCGTGGCGACCGGGCGACGCAGCTATATGGCGATGGGGATCCTGCTCTTCATCGCCGGCTCGTTCGTGGCCTACAACCTGTTCGGCCACGTGCGCATCCGGGTCGACAACTGGATCGACCCGTTCGCCGACCCCAGCGATGCCGGCTACCAGACCGTGCAGGCGCTGTATGCCTTCGGTCGCGGCGGGCTGTTCGGCGAGGGGCTGGGCCAGGGCCTCCCGACGATCGGCGGCAGGCTGCCGATCCCCGCCCTGGAGACCGACTTCATCTTCGCAGCGGTGGCGGAGGAGCTGGGCATGGTGGGCGCCTTCGCCCTGCTGGCCCTGGCCCTGGCCCTGGTCTTCCGCGGGCTGCGGGTCGCCATGCTGGCGCGCGACGACTTCAGCGCCATGCTGGCGGTGGGCCTGACGACCTCGCTGGGCCTCCAGACCCTGATCATCGCGGCCGGCAACGTCAAGCTGATCCCGCTCACCGGCATCACCTTCCCGTTCGTCAGCTACGGTGGCTCCAGCATCCTCGCCAGCTTCGTCGTGATCGGGCTGCTGCTGGCCATCAGCCACCGCGCGGGGAGTGGGGCGGCAGCCGAGGGGCGGGGATCGTGATCGCCACCAACGTCCGGCGCCTGGGGGTCTACCTGGTGCTCGCCTTCGCCGCCGTGTCCGGTGCCCTGGCCTGGTGGCAGGTGGTCGACGCCCCCACCCTGGCTGCCCGCCAGGACAACCCGCAAGTGATCGCCGCCCGGCGCAGCGCGCTGCGGGGGTCGATCTTCGACGCGCAGGGCCGGCTGCTGGCGTCCAGCCAGGTTGTGGAAGGCATCAGCCGGCGCACCTACCTGGACCCCGCCTTCACCCATGTCCTCGGCTACGCCAGCCTGCGCTTCGGGACGACCGGCGTGGAGCGGGCCTGGGACGACCTGCTGACCGGCCGCGCAGACCCCAACCCGCTCACCGACCTGGTCAACGACATCCTTGCCCGCCAGGCCCAGCCTCGCGACCTGACCCTGACCATCGACAAGCAGCTGCAGGACTTCGCCGCTGCCCAGCTGGGGACCGATGTCGGCGCCGTGGTCGCCCTGGATCCCACCACGGGCGCCGTCCTGGCCATGACCTCCAGCCCCACCTTCGACGCCACGCCGATCTCCGGCGACCCGGCGACTGCCGCGGAGCCGATGGCCCAGATCACGGCCCTGTCCAACAACCCGCTGGTGGCGCGCGACCGGCAGGGACGCTACACGCCCGGCTCGATCATGAAAGTCTTCACCGCCGCCGCCGCCCTGGACGCCGGCGCGATCACGCCGCAGACTACCTTCGAGAACCAGCCGCGCGAGGAGCGGGAGGGGTTCGTGGTCGAAGGCTTCCGCGTCCGCGAGCACGACCTGGGCAACATCCAGCCCGCCCTCTGGCCGCTCTCACCGGCGATCCAGGTGTCGAGCAACATCTTCTTCGCGCACGTCGGCCTGGAGCTCGGCACCGAGGCGTTCCTGGACTACGCCCGCGACTTCGGGTTCTGCGACCCGCTGACCGTGGGGGATGGCTCGCGCGGGCTGCCGGTGATCGCGTCGTACGTCACCGCGGTGGTGGAGGACGACTGCGCCCCCTTCGCCGATCGCGCCGAGCTGGCCCAGGCCTCGTTCGGGCAGGGTCGCGTGGACGTCACGCCGGTCCAGATGGCGCTGCTGGCAGCCACCATCGCGAACGACGGCGTCCGGCCGGTGCCGTTCGTGGTGCGCGACGTGCGGGCCACCGCCCCGGACCCGGCTGCCGGCCCGTCAGAGCGCGTCCTGCAGCGCTATGGCGACGCGGGAGGCAGCCGGGTGATCAACGGCACCGCCGCCGGCCAGGTGCGGTCCGCCATGGTGGACGCGGTCCAGGGCGAGCTTGGACGCCTGTACGCGGGCGGTGCGGCCCTCGCCAACTTCGGGATCAGCGGCGTCTCCGCGGCGGGCAAGACCGGGACGGCCGAGCGGGGCCCGGACCTGCCGCCGCACTCCTGGTTCATCGGCTTCGCGCCGGCCCAGGGCGGCGCCACGCCGAGCATCGCGGTGGCGGTGCTGGTGGAGGGCGGCGGCAGTGGCTCCGGCCGGGCGGCGCCCATCGGCGGGGCGGTCATGGCGGAGTGGCTGAAGATCACGGCCGGGGGGTGAGTTGGGAGTCGTGGGGCC
>JBOGSY010000162.1:0-4888 GCA_050691915.1 Candidatus Limnocylindria bacterium
GCTGCACCGTCCCGACCTCGTTGTTGGCGTACATGACGCTGACCAGGGTGGTGTGATCGGTGATCGCCGCCGCGACCTCGGCCGGGTCCACCCGGCCGTATCGGTCCACCGGCAGGTAGGCGACCTCGAAGCCGTACCGCTCCAGCACGGCGCAGGCGTTGAGGACCGCCTTGTGCTCGACGCTGGTGGTCACGATCCTGCGCCCCCGCGCGCTGGACGCCCAGGCCACGCCCTTGATCGCCAGGTTGTCCGCCTCCGTGCCGCCGCCGGTGAAGACGATCTCGCGCGGCTTGGCGCCCAGCAGGCGGGCGATCCCCTCGCGCGCCTCGTCCAGGCCCTGGCGTGCCCGGCGACCCAGACCGTGGATGCTCGACGGGTTCCCGAAGTGCTCGGTCAGGTACGGCTGCATGGCGTCGAGCACCTCGGGCCGCAGGGGGGTGGTGGCCGCGTGATCGAGGTAGACGCTCATGGGGTGCTGATTATGCCCCAGCCGGGGTCCACCGCCGTCGCGGGTGGGCGAGGGTCAGCAGCCGTCGTCAGCAGCCGTCGTCGGCGGGCGGAGTGGGCGTGGCGACGGCCGAGGCGCCGGGCGATTCCGAAGCGGACGCGGCGAACGCGTCCACCACCATCCCGCGGATGAGGGCGATGCCCCGCGGCGTGAGCGTCCCGGGAATGTCCGGCGGCCAGAACTGGTAGCGCCCGATGCCCTCGGCCTTCACCCCGTTGGCCAGCTGCAGCAGGTCGGGCAGGTCCTCGATCGGGACGTTGGTCCAGAGCGAGTCGCGCGCGATGTCCAGCAGCTCGGGAATGCGCAGCACCAGGTCGCCAGGGCAGGTCTGGCGCCGCATGGCGGTCAGGACCAGCTGCTGGCGCCACATCCGATCATAATCGGTGTCCTGGTGCCGAGACCGGGCGAAGGCCAGGGCGGTATGCCCGTCGAAGTGGTGCTGGCCGGCGGGGATCCAGAGCACCTCGTGGTGGATGCCGTCCTCGTGGGGATAGGTGGCGTCGTACAGCGAGTAGGGGGTGTAGATGTCCAGGCCGCCCAGGGCGTCCACCAGCCGCACGAAGCCCTGCAGGGTGACCACCAGCATGCCGTCCACCGGCCGGTCGACGAGCTCGCTGACCGCGTCCTGGAGGGCCAGGTAGCCGCGCGCGTCACCGCCGCGGAAGATCTCGGGGTGGTCACCGGCGTACACGTACAGCGAGTTGATCAGGTCCGGGTAGCAGTCGCAGTCCGGGAAGGCGGCAGCCGGGCCTTCCGGCAGCGGCACATTGGTCATGTTGCGCGGGATGCCGAACATCGCCGCCCGGCCGGTGGCGACCTCCACGCTCAGCAGGATCATGGTGTCGGTGCGCAGGCTCCAGCGTCCCGGCCCGGCGTCGCCGCCGACCAGCAGCAGGTCCAGGCGGCCGTCATCGGACCAGCGCGGCACGGGGGTCGGGGCCGGAGTCGGCTGCGGGGTGGTGGTGGGGGCCACGCTGCCGGACGGGCGCACCGTCGGCTCGGCCGGGGGCGACGGGGACGGCTCCAGGGTGGCGAAGACGGTGGTGATGGTGTCGTACGTCTTCAGGCCGATGTAGCCGACGCCGGCGTGCATGCCCAGCGTCGCGACCAGCAGGACGGCGAGGGCCGCGATGGCCAGGGTGCCATTTCGCGAGGGCCCAGGGCGGGCGAACCCGCGTCGGCGTGCCAGCGCGAAGGCATCCACGATGGCGCCGGCCCGCCAGGCCAGCAGCGCCGCGTTCAGGACCAGCAGCGTGATCAGTACGCCGGGCTGGAGGAGCAGGCCCAGGGTGCGAACCCGTCCCTGGAACATGAGGGTACCGATCCCGAATCCGACCAGCAGCAGGACCGGCACGGCCAGCACCAGGCCGCGGCGGACGGACCCGAGCCAGCTCTGCCCCAGACCAGGCAGCACAAAGGACAGGACGGCCGCCAGAATGGCGGACCGTCCGGACGCTGCAGCTGCCCGGGTGGCCACGGCCGTCAGTCTAGGGCGGCCGTCGGGCCGGGATATGGGCCGAATGGACTGAAGGAGGCGCAGATGATCGTTCGCTCCCTCGACGAGGTGCTTGGCACGGATCGGGACGTCGCCGGCGAGGGCTGGCGCAGTCGCAGGCTCCTGCTACGACGCGACGGGATGGGGTTCTCGTTGCACGACACCACGGTCGCGGCCGGTGCCCGGCTGGAGATGGAGTACCGAAACCACCTGGAGGCCTGCTACTGCCTTGAGGGCGAGGCCGAGATCGAGGACCTGGCCAGCGGCGAGCGATTCGCGATCCGTCCGGGGGTGGTCTACGCCCTGGACGGCCACGACCGCCACGTGGTGCGGGTGGCGCGAGACCTGCACCTGGTGTGCGTCTTCAACCCCGCCCTCGCCGGGTCCGAGACGCACGATGCCGACGGCGGCTTCCCGACCGCCGATGATCAGTCCCGGACGACGCGCAACCCCAGCTCGTCCAGCTGATCGGGGCCGATCTCGGACGGCGCCCCCAGCATCAGGTCGCTGCCGGACTGGGTCTTGGGGAAGGCCATCACCTCGCGGATGTTGTCCACCCCGGCCAGCAGGGCCGCGAACCGATCCAGGCCGATGGCGATGCCACCGTGCGGCGGCGCCCCGTACTCGAGGGCATCGAGCAGGGCGCCGAACTGGTCACGCATGCCGTCCAGGGTATGGCCCATCAGCGCGAACGCCCGCTCCAGCAGCTCGCGCTGGTGGATCCGGATGCTGCCGCCGCCCAGCTCCCAGCCGTTGAGCGCCAGGTCGTACTGCTGGGCATGGACCGATCCCGGATCGGCCTCCATCCGCTCCGCCTCCTCCCAGACGGGGGCGCTGAACGGGTTGTGGGTCGCGTCCCAGCGCTGCCCGTCGTCGTCCCACTTGAACATGGGGAAGCGGTGCACCCACACGTAGCCGAGCAGGTTCGGGTCGCGCAGGCCCAGGCGGTCCCCCATCTCCAGCCGGACGCGGCCCAGTGCTTCGGCGGCCGCGACGCGGTCGACGTCCGCCACGATCAGCAGCAGGTCCCCGGCCGGGGCGCCGGTGGCCGCCAGCACGGCGTCCACGTGCTGGGGGGTGAGGAACTTGGCGGCCGGGCCGTGGAGCGTTCCATCGGCCTGGACCGACAGGTGCACCAGGCCCCTGGCCCCATGCCGGGTGGCGACCTCGGTCAGCTCGTCCGTCTCCCGGCGAGAGTAGCCCCCGCAGCCGGGGGCGGAGATGCCGAAGACCGCACCCCCGGCGGCCAGCGGCTCGGCGAAGACGCGGAAGCCGGCGCCGGCGACCGAGTAGCCCAGGTCCACCAGCTCCATGCCGAAGCGCAGGTCGGGCTTGTCCGACCCGTAGCGAGCGATGGCCTCGTCATACGTCAGGCGCGGAAACGGGCTCTGCAGGATCGGCCGGTCCGGCCGGACCTCGCGGCTGACGGCGTCGACCATGGCCTCCACGGTGGCCATCACCTGGTCGCCGGTGACGAAGCTCATCTCCAGGTCGATCTGGGTGTGCTCCGGGCCGCGGTCGGCCCGGAAGTCCTCGTCGCGGTAGGCGCGGGCCAGCTGGTAGTAGCGGTCGAAGCCGGCCACCATCAGGAGCTGCTTCAGGACCTGGGGTGACTGCGGCAGCGCGTAGAACCTGCCGTGCTGCAGGCGGCTGGGCACCACGAAGTCGCGTGCCCCCTCCGGAGTGCTGCGGATGAGGGTCGGGGTCTCGATCTCGACGAAGCCGTTCCCCTCCAGGTGCCGGCGCACGGCGCCGGCCAGCCGCGAGCGGAGCAGCAGGCGTGCCTGCAGGGGCGGGCGACGGAGGTCCAGGTAGCGGTACTCGAGCCGCAGCGCCTCGTCCAGGCCAGGCTGCTCCTCGTTGATGTAGAACGGCGGCACCTTCGACTCGTTGAGGACCGCGAAGCGGTCGACCGCCACCTCGATCTCCCCCGTCCCCAGCTCGGGGTTGGCGGTGCCGGCCGGGCGCTGGCGGACCATCCCCTCCACCTGGACCACCCACTCGCTGCGCGCCGGGCCGGCGGCGGCGTGTGCCTCCGCCGCCTCGTCGGCACTGGTCACCACCTGGGTGAGGCCGTAGCGGTCGCGCAGGTCCAGGAAGGTGAGGTGGCCGTGATCCCGGCGCCGGTGGATCCAGCCGGACAGCGTGACCCGCTCACCGATCTGCGCGGCGCGCAGCTCACCGCAGGTGTGGGTCCGAAACGTGTCGGTCATGGGACGCGAATGGTACCGGAGCGGGGCGCACCCCCGCCCCTGTCGGAAACGTGCTACTAGATGGTATCATGACCTCGCCATGCACATTCCCGTACCGTGGGCCATCGCCCTGGCCGTGGCCGGCGCCACCGCGGTGGTGGTGGCCCTGGGGATCGCCACCCATCGCAGCGCCGCCGCCGCGCCCGAGCGGGTCCTGGCCCACCTGTCGCATCTCCTGGGCGGTGGCCTGTCCGGCTTCACGGCGCTGGCCTTTCCCCCGGCCTGGCCGCTCGTGGCGGCGATCGGCGGGATGCTGACCATGCGGGCCGTCCAGGCCGGGCGCAGCGCCGACCTGGGGCTGCTGCTGGCCGGGTTCGGCGCGGCGTGGACGCTCCTGCTGGGCAGCGCGATCCTGGCCGACCTGAGCGACCCGGCCATCCACGGTCCCGACCAGGCCGGCTGGCTGCTCTTCGGGTCGGCCGTCCTGGTGGCCGGCCTGGTCCTGCTGATCGCCGATACTCTGGTCGGGGGCGGTCAGCCGGGCTCCTAGCCGATCGCCGCCGCGACCTCGGAGAGCGCCACCTCGCGCTGCTCCCCGCGGTGCAGGTCGCGTAGGACGACGCTGCCCCGCTCCAGCTCCTCACCGACGATCACCGCCCAGCGCGCGCCGAGCTTGGCGGCCGACTCCAGCTG
>JBOGSY010000163.1:0-4840 GCA_050691915.1 Candidatus Limnocylindria bacterium
GAGGTTCCTTCCTTCGCCGCGGCGGCCGGCTCCCGGACGTCCAGGAGGAAGGCGACCCGGCGGAGCATCCCCCGGTTGGCGGGGGTATCTGCGATCTCGACGGTCTGGTTGAGCCGATGCAGGCCCAACGCCCGGATCGTACCTCGTGCCCCGGCCCGGTGCCCGATGGTCGACCTGACCCAGGTGACCCGGATCAGGGAACCCGCCTCGCCGTGGCGCTTAGCGGCCACGGCCGCCTCCGGTCGGGAACGCCGGGGCGGGGCGCTCCACGTACTCGTGCGGCCGGCGGGCGAACTCGGCGCCCTTCTTGCCCAGCAGCTGCTCCGCGGTCTTGCCACGGCGCGCCGAGATGGCGTCGGCCGAGCGCAGCGCGGCGAGGGCCTGGACGGTGGCACGCACCACGTTGACCGGGTTGGTGCTGCCCATCGTCTTGCTGAGCAGGTCGCGGATGCCGGCCGCCTCCACCACCGAGCGGACCGAGCCACCGGCGATGACCCCGGTGCCCGCCGACGCCGGCTTCAGCATCACCCGCGACGCGCCGTAGTCGGTGGTGATCTCGTGCGGGACGGTGGCGCCGACCAGCGGCACCCGGATCAGGTGCTTCTTGGCGTCCTCCACGCCCTTGCGGATCGCCTCGGGCACCTCGTTCGACTTGCCGAGACCGGCGCCCACGACCCCGTTGCGGTCGCCCACCACCACCACCGCGCTGAAGCTGAAGCGGCGGCCGCCCTTGACGACCTTGGCCACCCGGTTGATCTGGACGACCTTCTCCTCGAGGTTGAGCTTGCTTGCATCGATACGTGCCATCTGCTTCTCCGCTCTACAGGTCGAGGCCGCCCTCGCGGGCGCCCTCGGCGAGCGAGCGAACCCGCCCGTGGTATTGGTAGCCGCCGCGATCCAGGACCACGGCCTTCACGCCCACGGCCCGAGCCCGCTCGGCCAGGGCCCTGCCCACCGCGCGGGCGGCGTCCACGTTGGCCGGACCGCCGGCGCCGAGCTCCGTCTCACGGCTCGATGCCGCGGCCAGGGTCCGGCCCGTTTCGTCGTCGATGACCTGGGCATAGATGAATTTCGCGCTGCGGAAGACCGATAGGCGCGGCCGCTCCGAGCTGCCCGCCAGCCGGAGGCGGATCCGCTCGTGGCGCTTGCGACGCAGCGCGCCGCGGCTCTCCTTCTTGATCACTTGGCGCCTCCCACCTTGCCGGCCTTGCCGGCCTTGCGCAGGATCTGCTCGCCGGTATAGCGGATCCCCTTGCCCTTGTAGGGCTCCGGCTTGCGCCGCGAGCGGATGTAGGCCGCGGTCTGGCCCACCAGCTCCTTGTCCGCGCCGAACACCGCCAGGCGGGTGGGCGTCTCGACCCGGAACTCGATGCCGGCCGGCGGATCCACCTCGACCGGATGCGAGTAGCCAAGCGCCAGGACCAGCTTGGCTCCCTGCAGCTGGGCACGGTAGCCGACCCCGCTGATCTCCAGCCCGCGCGTGAAGCCGGAGGTCACCCCGGTGACCATGTTGCTCACCAGGGTGCGGGTCAGGCCATGCAGCGCACGGTGGCGCGGCTGGTCGCTGGGGCGCACCACCCGGAGCTCACCGTCGCCACGCTCGATGCCCATCTCCGGATGGATCTCGCGCTCCAGCGTCCCCAGCGGTCCCTTGACGCGCAGGGTTCGGCCCTCCTGCGCCACCTCCACGTTGGCGGGCAGCGCGATCGGCATTCGACCGATTCGTGACATCAGATCGCTCCCTTACCAGACGTAGCAGAGGACCTCGCCGCCGAGGTTCAGCTTCCGGGCCTGCGACCCGGTCATGATCCCGCGCGAGGTGGAGAGAATGGCCAGACCCAGGCCGCCCAGGACGCGCGGGATCTCCGTCTTGCGGGCGTAGACCCGCAGCCCCGGCTTGCTGATGCGCTTCAGCCCGCTGACCACCGGCGTGCGGCCCTCGACGTACTTGAGCTTCAGGGTCAGCATCTCCTGCACGCCGTCCTGCTGGGTCGTGAACGACTCGATGAAGCCCTCGTCGGTCAGGATCCGCGCGATCTCGCGCTTCACCCGCGACGACGGCAGCGTCAGCTCCCGGTGGCGTGCCGCCCCGGCGTTGCGAATTCGCGTCAGCATGTCGGCGATCGGATCGGATGTGTTCATGAGCTCCTATGCGTCCTCGGCGGTGGTTCGCGCCACGCCCGGCGTGGTTGGCGCCTGCCGCTGATGGGGCCGTCGTCTCTCCGACGGCCGATGGTGACGAGCTACCAGCTCGACTTGGTCACCCCCGGCAGCTGGCCCTCCAGGGCCCGCTCCCGGAAGCAGATCCGGCACATTGCGAAGCGACGCATGTAGCCGCGCGGCCGCCCGCAGATCGAGCAGCGGTTGCGCTGCTGCACGGGGAAGCGCGGCTTGCGCTGTGACTTCGCGATCATCGATTTCTTTGCCACGTTGTCTGGCTCCCTGGTCAGTTGGCCTGGAACGGCATGCCGAGGAGCTGCAGGAGCTTGCGCCCCTCCTCATCGGTCTTTGCCGTGGTGACGATGCTGATCTCGAGGCCCCGCAGCCGGTCGATCTTGTCGTAGTCGATCTCCGGGTAGACGAGCTGCTCGCGCAGGCCCAGGCTGAAGTTGCCGCGCCCGTCGAACGAGCGGGTGGCGATGCCCCGGAAGTCGCGGATGCGCGGCAGGGCCAGGCGCATGGTCCGCTCCAGGAAGTCGTACATCCGCTGGCCACGCAGGGTGACCTTGGCGCCGATGGGCATCCCGGTGCGCAGCCGGAACTGGGCGATCGAGCGCTTGGCGCGGGTCACGATCGGCTTCTGGCCGGTGATCTGGGTCAGGTCACCCACCGCCGCATCGAGCGCCTTGGCGTTCTGGATCGCCTCTCCCAGCCCGATGTTGACCACGACCTTCTCCAGGCGCGGGATCTGCATCCGGTTGGGGTAGCCGAACTCGCGCTGGAGGGCCGGCACCACCTCGTCGTGGTAGCGCTGACGCAGCCCGGTGTAGCTCGGCGGCGTGAAGCTGCCGTTCCCGGCCGGGGTCGGGCGGGCGGCGCGCGCCGGCGCCTTGCGCGTCGGTGCCTTCTGCGTCCTGCCGCCGGCGGTGGGGCTCACTTGGCGCCCTCCAGCTGCTCGCCGCAGTGCCTGCACACCCGCACGTTGCGGCCGTCCTCCAGCCGCTGGTGGGCGATGCGGGTCGGCTTGTCGCAGCGCGGGCAGACGACCTGCACGTTGCTGACGTGGATGGGCACCGGGATGTCCAGGATGCCGGCCTGCTGGGTGCGCGTCCGCGGACGCTGGTGGCGGCGCGCCATGTTGATGCCCGGGACGACCACGCCGAGGCCGCGCTTGGTGTGCTCCACCCGGTCCACGGTTCCGCGCTTGCCCCGGTCCTTGCCGGCGAGCACCAGGACGGTGTCGCCCTTCCTCACGTTCATCTAGAGCACCTCCGGGGCCAGCGACACGATCTTCATGTAGTTCCGCTCGCGCAGCTCGCGGGCGACCGGTCCGAAGATGCGGGTCCCGCGCGGGCTGCCCTGGGGGGTGATCAGCACCGCCGCGTTCTCGTCGAAGCGGATGTGGCTGCCGTCCGGGCGCCCGTACTCCTTGGCGGTGCGCACGATCACGGCACGCACCACGTCGCCCTTCTTCACCCCGGAGTTGGGCAACGCCTGCTTCACGCTGGCCACGATCACGTCGCCGATCTCGGCCGTATCGGCCCGGGAGCGACCCAGCACCGTGATGCACTGGAGCGTTCGAGCGCCGGTGTTGTCCGCGACGCGCAGGCGGGTGTATTGGCGGATCATCTAGCCCACCAGCTCCTCGTGGGAGCCGCGGGCCACCACCTCGACCACGCGCCACCGCTTCTCGCGGGAGAGCGGCTTGCTCTCCTCGATGCGCACCGTGTCGCCGACGCGCGCCGAGTTGGCCTCGTCGTGGGCCTTGAACTTGCTCGACAGCCGGACCACGCGCTTGTAGATCGGGTGGCGTCGCAGCCGCTCGACGCTGACGACCACCGTCTTGTCCATCTTGTCGGACACTACGCGCCCGACCTTGAGCCTTCGCTTGCCCTGCATCAGCTGGCCTTCCCCGCGGCCGCGGCGTCAGCCGCCGCGTCGGCGGCGTGCTGGCGCTCGGTCATCACGGTCAGGATGCGGGCGATCCGCTTGCGCGTCGCCGGCAGCCTGCTGTAGTTCTTTTCCTGTCGGGTGGCCAGGTCGAATCGGATCTTCCAGAGCTCCTGCTTCGCGTCCACCAGCGCGCTCTCCAGGTCCGGGTCGGAGAGCCTGCGGACCTCACTGATGTCCATGCTCGGCTCCCTCCTTGACGACGAACTTCGTCGAGATCGGCAGCTTGTGGCTGGCCAGGCGCATCGCCTCCCGCGCGATCGGCTCCGGCACGCCGGACATCTCGAACATCACGCGACCCGGCTTGACCACCGCGACCCAGTGGTCCGGGGCTCCCTTGCCGGAGCCCATCCGGACCTCGGCGGGCTTCTTGGTGACCGGCTTGTCCGGGAAGACCCGGATCCAGATCCGGCCGCCACGCTTGATGTGGTGAGTCATGGCGCGGCGGGCGGCCTCGATCTGGCGGCTGGTGAGCCAGCAGACCTCTTCGGCCATCAGGCCGAAGTCGCCGAAGCTCACGGTGGTGCCGCCCTTGGCCATCCCGGTCCGGCGTCCGCGCTGCACCTTGCGGTGCTTGACCCGCTTGGGCATCAGCATCTCGGTCAGCCCTCCTCGCCGCTGCTGGCGGGCTCGCCGCCGGCGGGTGCGGTGGGGGTCGCCTCCACGGGCGTCGCCTCGGCCGGCGTGGCCGTGGCGCTGGCGCGCGGGGCGCGGCCGCGCGGGGTCCTGG
>JBOGSY010000164.1:0-4828 GCA_050691915.1 Candidatus Limnocylindria bacterium
CTCCTGCTGCGCACGCTGGCCGATGCTGAGGCGCTGCGCGCGCTGGCCCTGGCCGGGTCCCGCGCGGTGGTGATCGGCGGCGGGTTCATCGGGGTGGAGGTGGCGGCCTCGCTGGCTTCGCGCGGCGTGGCGGTCATCGTCCTGGAGCTGTCCGACGGCCTGTGGGGCGGGTCGCTGGGCCCCGGCGTCAGCGACTGGGCCGCCGGACGGCTGGCCGCCGCCGGGGTGGACCTGCGCCTGGGCGCGGCGGTCTCGGCCGTGGAGTCCGCCGGCGTACGGGTCGGCGAGGAGCTGCTGCCGGCCGATTTCGTGGTCGCGGGCGTGGGCGTCACGCCGCGGGTCGAGCTGGCGGCTGCGGCGGGCCTGGCGGTGGACGACGGGATCGTGGTGGACGGGCGCCAGCAGGCCTCGACCGCCGGCATCTTCGCCGCGGGTGACGTGGCGCGGCCCGTCGACGGCCCTCGGGTGGAGCACTGGCACGCCGCCCGCGAGGCCGGGGAGCGGGCAGCCCTGGCCATGCTGGGCGAAGCCGTCCCCCCGCGCCGCGCGCCGTGGGTCTTCTCCGAGTTCGCCGGCGCCAAGCTGGACGTGGTCGGCTGGTCGCCGCGCTGGGACGAGCTATTGGCGCGCGATGGGCTGGTCGCCTACGTCGTCGGCGGCCGGGTGGCGCAGCTGGCCGTCCTCGACGGCGCGGTCGAGGTGGAGGCCGCCCGCGCATTCGTGGAGCGCAGCCCATCGCCCTCGCGGCTGGCCGAGCTGGGGTAGCCCTCCGCCACTTCCCGCGCTTGATGCGCGTGGCGGGAAGGGTCGCTGCGGAGTCCTGGACGGGTGGCCCTCGGGGGCTCCCCTGCGCTGTCACGCTGCGCGGAGGTCGGGTCGGGGCCAGTCGCGGTGCGGGGCGCGGCGGGAGGTTTCGCCCCAGGGATCCATCGGCCACGCTGAGGGCTCAGCCGGGCGATCCGCTGCAGCGAGGTTGCGCCGGACGAGAATCCGGCCCCCGATTCGGGCGCCGGGTGGCCGTTGGACTCGTGGGGCGTATCGGCCAGGGGGAGGAGGCTCGGGCCGGAGCCCGCGCGTGGGAGGTTTCGCCCCGGGGATCCATCGGCCAAGCTGAGGGCTCAGCCGGGCGATCCGCTGCGGCGAGGTTACGCCGGACGAGATTCAACCCCCCGATTCGGGCGCCGGGTGGCCGTTGGACTCGTGGGGCGTATCTGCCATGGGAGGCCGGCCGGGCAGCGGTGGGCGCCCCTCGGTTGACCAATGGGCCGCGTTGGGAGATCATGTGACGGCAAAACCGACCCGCCAAGTCGGGATTCACACCCGGCCCCCTGAATCGAGGAACCATGGCGCTTCCGAACCCGGCCCTGAAGCAGATCCCGGACAGCTACAAGTACGGCTGGCACGACGCCGAGCAGCCCCTGCCCGTCTTCAAGAAGGGGCTGGACGCGGACGTGGTGGCCGAAATCAGCCGCATCAAGGGCGAGCCGGAGTGGATGACCAAGCTGCGGCTCAAGGCCTACCGCCACTTCGAGTCACGGCCGCTGCCGACTTGGGGCGGCGACATGACCGGCATCGACTTCCAGGACATCTACTACTACGTCACCGGCACCGGCAAGTCGGTCCAGAGCTGGGACGACGTGCCCGACTACATCCGGCGCACGTACGACCGGCTCGGCATCCCCGAGGCGGAGAAGAAGTACCTCGCCGGCGTGGGAGGCCAGTACGACTCCGAAGTGGTCTACCACAACATCCGCAGCGAGCTCGAGGCGCAGGGCGTCATCTTCATGGGCACCGACCAGGCCCTGAAGGAGCACGAGGACATCTTCCGCGAGTACTTCGGCACCATCATCCCGGCCAACGACAACAAGCTGGCCGCGCTCAACACGGCGGTCTGGTCCGGCGGCTCGTTCATCTACGTGCCGCCCGGCGTCCACGTGGAGCTGCCGCTGCAGGCCTACTTCCGGATCAACACCGAGAACATGGGCCAGTTCGAGCGGACCCTGATCATCGCCGACGAGGGCTCCAGCGTGCACTACGTCGAGGGCTGCACCGCCCCGACCTACTCGACCGCCAGTCTGCACTCGGCCGTGGTCGAGATCATCGTCAAGAAGGGCGCCCGGGTTCGGTACACGACCATCCAGAACTGGAGCCACAACGTCTACAACCTGGTCACCAAGCGGGCGGTGGCCTACGAGGACGCGGTGATGGAGTGGGTCGACGGCAACCTGGGCTCGCACCTGACCATGAAGTACCCGTCCATCTACCTGCTCGGCGAGCGGGCGCACGGCGAGGTGCTGAGCATCGCCTTCGCCGGCGACGGCCAGCACCAGGACGCCGGCGGCAAGGTCATCCACGCCGCCCCGAACACGACCAGCCTCATCACCTCCAAGTCGATCTCGAAGGGCTCCGGCCGGACCAGCTACCGCGGCCTGGTCAAGGTCTACCCCGGCTGCGAGAAGTCGAAGTCCACGGTGCGCTGCGACGCGCTGATCCTGTCCGACGAGGCGCGGTCGGACACCTACCCGTACATGGAGATCGACGAGGAGGACGTGACCATCGGTCACGAGGCGACCGTCTCCAAGGTCGGCTCCGAGCAGCTCTTCTACCTGATGAGCCGCGGCCTGAACGAGGCCGAGGCGAGCGCCATGATCGTGAACGGCTTCATCGAGCCGATCGTCAAGGAGCTGCCGATGGAGTACGCGGTCGAGATGAACCGGCTGATCCAGCTCCAGATGGAAGGGGCGGTCGGCTAGGCCGATGACGCTCCAGACCGATGCCAAGGCGGCCGTCGCCGCCTCGAACCTCGACGCGTCCGCCATCGCCGCCATCTCCGACCGCCTGGGCGAGCCGGACTGGCTGCACGAGCTCCGGGCCGGCTGGTGGCGCCGGGTCGAGGCCACCCCCGAGCCGACCGGGCAGGAGGAGGAGTGGCGCCGCACCTCGCTGGCCGGCCTCCCGCGCCAGGCCCCGCTGCTGCTCCAGGCGCCGGCGGTGCGCTGCGCGCTGGACGACGACCTGGCGGCCGCGGGCGTCGTGTTTGCCGACCTGCGCGATGCCGTGCGCGATCACCCTGACCTGGTCCGCCGCCACCTCGGCCGCCGCGAGACGCTGCCGCCGCACGCGCGCTTCTGGGCCCTGGCCCACGCGGCCTGGACCGGCGGCACCTTCCTGTACGTTCCCCGCGGGGTGACCGTCGACCGGCCTCTGGTCGCCAGCGCGCAGCTGCCGGCCGGTGAGGTGGCCTGGTTCCCGGTCAGCCTGGTGGTGGCGGAGGAGGACAGCAGCGTCACGCTGCTGGAGCAGGTCAGCTCGCCGGACGGGTCGGCCGCCTGGTACGGCGGCGTGGCCGACCTGGTCATCGGCCGTGGCGCCCGCGTGCGCTACGCCAACCTCCAGCACCTGGGTGACGCTGTGTGGAACGTGGGCGCCCAGCGGGTGGAGGTGGGCCAGGATGCCAACGTCACCACCCTCAATGCCGAGGTCGGCTCGGCGGTCACCAAGGTCGGCCTGGACGTGCGGATGACCGGCGACGGCGGGACCTCGCGGCTGCTGGGCCTGCTGGCCGCCGGCGGCAAGCAGCACATCGACATCAACAGCCTGCAGGACCTGGTCGGCAGCCACACCACCTCCGACCTGCTCTACCTGTCGGCGCTCTACGACGAGGCACGGGCCGCCTTCTACGGGGTGACCCGGGTGGAGGCCCAGGCCAAGGCGACCAGCAGCTACCAGGAGTGCCGCAACCTGCTCCTCTCCCCCAACGCCGGCGCCGAGCCGATCCCGGTGCTCGAGATCGAGACCAACGACATCCTGCGCTGCGGCCACGGCGCCACGGCCGGAGCCATCGATCCGATCCAGCGCTTCTACGCCCAGTCGCGCGGGCTCTCCGAGGACGAGGCGGAGCGCATGATCGTGCGCGGCTTCTTCGAGCAGGTGCTGGCCCAGATCGACACCACCCTCATCCGCGAACGGGTGCTGGCGGCCCTGGCCTCGCGGATCGGGACGGCCGACGAGGAGGCGGCGGCATGACCGCCACCCGCTCCGGCTTCGCGACCGGCCTGCAGGCCGCCGCGGTGGAGCCGGGCACCGTCCGCGTGGTTGAGCTGGATGGCCGCTCGGTATGCGTCGGCCTGACCGAGGATGGGGAGTGGGGCGCCATCGACAACGTGTGCACCCACGACGGCGGCGTGCTGGGCGAGGGTGAGCTCGAAGGTGAGGCGGTGGAGTGCCCGCGCCATGGGGGCCGCTTCGACCTGTTCAGCGGGCGCGTCCTGGCCCTGCCACCGGTCAGGCCGGTCGGCGCCTACCCGGTCCGGGTGGAGGACGGCGAAGTGGTGGTGGAGCTGCCATGAGCGGGTCGTCGTGAAGCTGTCGACGCGCGCCGAGTACGGCGTCCGGGTCCTCGTCGCCCTGGCCCGGGCGGAGGGCTCCGGGCCGCTCTCGCTGAGCAGCGTGGCCCGCAGCGAGAAGCTGCCGCACGCCTACCTGGAGCAGCTGGTCGGCGACCTGCGGCGCGCCGCGCTGGTGAACGCCACCCGCGGCAAGGCGGGCGGCTACGCGCTGGCGCGGCCGGCGGCCGAGATCAGCCTGGTGGAGGCGGTTCGCGCGCTGGACGGGCCGCTGCTGGAGATGCCGTGCGGCGGGCCCGACGACATGGAGGTCTGCGTCCGGCCGCAGGACTGCAGCGTGCACGAGGTCTTCGTCCGGGTCCACGCCTCGCTGGAGGGAACCCTGTCGGCCACCAGCCTGGCCGAGGTCGCCGCCTCTGGCGGCGGGCCGCCGTACCCGATGGCCGTGCGCCGGCGCAACGCCGCGCTGCACGCCGCCGCGC
>JBOGSY010000165.1:0-4811 GCA_050691915.1 Candidatus Limnocylindria bacterium
TCGTTGCGGCGGAGGCCACTCGCGTACGGCGGCTGGTAGTAGTCGTTCAGGACCAGGTTGTCCGTCACCGGGAAGCTGAGCACGAGCCCGAACCGCTGGCGGTCCCCGGGAACGAAGCCGAGCCCGTGGCGATGCAGGGTTCGGGGCGAGGCTCCGGTCAGGTCCTGCCCATCGAGGGTGACGCGGCCACCCGCCGTGTGACGCAGCCCCACCAGCGCCTCGACGAGCTCGTCCTGGCCGTTGCCGGCGACACCCGCGATCCCGAAGATCTCGCCGCCCCTGACGTCCAGGCTCACGTCGTGGACGATCTCGTGACCGCGATCGTCGCGCACCCGCAGATCCTCCACCCGCAGGACCGGGTCACCCGGGTGGCTCTCGCCTCGATCGACGGTGAGCTGCACCTCGCGGCCGACCATCAGCTCGGCCAGGTCGTCCTCATCGGTCTCTGCGGGGACGCGGCTGCCGACCACCTTGCCTCGCCGGATGACCGTGATCCGGTCCGCGACCTCCAGGACCTCGTACAGCTTGTGACTGATGAAGATGATCGCGTAACCCTCGGCGCGCAGCTTATGCAGGACGCCGAAGATCTCCTTCGTCTCCTGTGGCGTGAGCACCGCGGTCGGCTCGTCCAGGACGAGGACCCGTGCGTTCCGATACAGGGCCTTGAGGATCTCAACCCGCTGCTGCCATCCGACCGACAGCGCGCCTACCCGCTTTTCCGGGTCGATCTCCCATCCGAAGCGCTCACCGAGCTCCCGGATGCGCCGGTGGGCGGCCCCCTGGTCCATGAAGATCCGCCCAGCCATGGGCTCCTCGCCGAGGAGGATGTTCTCCGCCACGGTCAGCACCGGGACGAGCATGAAGTGCTGGTGCACCATGCTGATGCCCCTCCCGATGGCGTCGTGCGGGCTCTCGATGGTGACCGGCTTCCCGTCAAGCAGGATCTCGCCGGAGTCCGGCACCGCCAGCCCGTAGAGGATGTTCATCAGGGTGGTCTTCCCGGCGCCGTTCTCCCCCAGCAGGGCATGAATCTCGCCCGTCCTGACGTCGAGGTCGATGCCGTCGTTGGCGAGGACGCCGGGATAGTGCTTGGTGATGCCGCGCATCTCGAGCACGGGTGGCCGCGCTTCGGCCGGCCGCGTCGGACGCTCGGAGGTCACGTCAGCCAAAATGCCACCACCCAGAGAGTCGTGAGCGGACCGGCCCCACGGACCGGTCCGCTCATCGTGTCGTACCTACGAACCGAGGCTTCCCGGCGTCAGGTCCCGGGATCCGCCTCGCCCGCGTAGCACAGGTTCGACGGCTGGCAGGGATCCAGGTCGAGGTCCGCCATCGAATCGAAGGCCTCGGTCACGGCGGTCTTGATCTCGTCGGTGATCACGTTGCCGTCGAACTGGTAGTACGGTGCCAGCCCGATGCCGTCGTTGTCGGCGCCGTAGAACACGTTGCTGGTCCGGGGCTCGCCGCCGCCGAACGCGATGATCGCGTCGGAGACCGCCTTGGTCAGCTTCTTCTCGGCGCTGGTGACGATGCACTCGGCCTGGGCGGACGTTGACTGCCACTGGTCGACATCCACGCCGATGGCGTAGATGCCGGCAGCCTCCGCCGACTCGAGCACGCCGTTGCCGGTCTTGCCGGCGACCTGGAACATGACGTCGACGTCCCCGTTCTGCGACAGGAACTGGTCGGAGAAGGACTTGCCGGTGATCGGGTCGTTGAAGGCCACCGCCAGGTCATCGGAGATGTACTTCAGGTGCACGGTGATGTCCGCGTTGACGCTCTTTGCGCCGTTCTCGTAGCCGCGCATGTAGTTGACGACCGGGGGAATCGTGCCCGACCCGCCGATCGCGGCGATCTGGTCGCTCTGGGTGATGCTGGCGGCCACGATGCCGGCCAGGTAGCCCGCCTGTGCCTCGTTGAAGATCAGGCTCTCGTAGTTGTCGAGCGGGTCGTTGGCCTGGAACTGGTCCACGCCCACGAAATGAACGTCGGGATTGTCCGTGGCGGCGGTCAGGGTGGCGGCGCCCAGCGCGAAGCCGACGGTGACGATGAGGCTGTAGTCCTCATCGATCAGGGTCTGGATGTTCGTCTCGTAGTCCGCGGATGCGGTCGTGACGATGGCGCGAGGATCCTCCGCGCCGATGGCCGTGGCACCCTGCTGGGCGCCGAGCCAGCTGTACTCGTTGAAATTCTTGTCATCGAGGGTGCCGACATCGGTCACCAGGCCGATCTTGGCGTCACTCGTGCCGCTGGCCTCGGGTGGCGATGGCTGCGTGGCTGTGGCATCGCCGACCTCCCGGCACAGGGCCTTGCCGACGTCGATCGTGCCGCCCTGGCAGGCCGCCAGCACCAACATGACCGTGATCAGGGTCGCGACACCAACGTAACGTCGCTGCATCCGCATGGATACTCCTTCACCCCGTGAGGGGACTCCTCCGTTCCCCGGCGTGTGGCGCAGGGGCGGCCGGCCGTAACGTAACCGGACCGAATCCGACGCATCATACTGCCCCCTCCATCACCCGCTCAAGGCCAAACGGCACCGTCGCCCGTATCATCGGCCGGACATGGCGGCCGAATCGATTCCGCTCCCGCGGCTGGTCATCTTCGACCTGGACGGCGTGGTCTACCGGGGCGACCAGGCGGTCCCGGGGGCGGCCGGCCTGGTGGCGGCCCTGCGCGCGGCGGGCTGCCTGGTCCGCTTCGCCACCAACAACTCGATGAGCACCCGCCAGGCGTACGTGGAGCGGCTGGGGATGCACGGCATCCCGTCCACGACGGACGAGATCGTGACCTCCACCTCCGCCACCATCGACCACCTGCACGCGCACGTGCCCGAGGTGAGAACGGTGCTGGCGGTCGGGGCGAGCGGGATGCTGGACGAGCTGCAGGCCGCTGGCTTCGCGGTCACGCCGTCCGATCGGGCCGCCCCGCCGGGCTGGTCCGGGGGACTCCTGCCGCAGCGCCACGATGCGGTCCTCGTCGGGCTGGATCCGGCCTTCGACTACCGCCGCCTCGGCATCGCCGCGGCCGCCATCCGGGCCGGCGCCCGCTTCATCGCCACCAACGCCGACCTGCGCTACCCCACCCCGGATGGCCTGCTGCCGGGGGCAGGCAGCATCGTGGCCGCGCTGCAGGCCGCGTCCGGCATGGTGCCGCAGGTCATCGGCAAGCCCCAGCCGGCCATGTTTCGCGCCATCGTCGAGTCGGCGGGCGTGGCGGCCGCCGAGGCGCTGGTCGTTGGCGACAACCCGGATGCCGACATCGTCGCCGCCCGGCGGCTGGGCGCGGCCAGCGTGCTGATGCTGACCGGCGTCGCGGAGGCCCGCGGCCTTGACGCCCTGGACGGTGAGCGACGGCCGGATCGCGTCGCCGCGGACCCCGCCGCGCTGGCCGGCATGTTCGGGCTGACGCTCAGCTGATGGCGGCCGCCCACGCGCTCCAGCTGCGCTCGGCCTCGGCGGCGAGGGCCACGGCGGCGGCATGCGGGCCGAACGCGCGGCGGAATCCGTTCACCGCGATCTCCGCCAGCTCTGCCGGGGAGAGGCCCTGTGCCGCCGCCACGCGCGCCATCTCTGCGGTGAGGGTCGTGGCGGAGACCGTGCGATCATCGGTCGACAGGGTGACGCTGATGCCGCTGCGATGCAGGGCGGCCAGGGGATGGTCCGCCAGGGAGGCGAAGGTTGCGGCCTGCACGTTCGAGGTGGGGCACAGGTCCAGCGTCACGTCGCGCTCGCGCAGCAGGGACATGATCTCCGGGTCGTGGATCGCCGTCGCCCCGTGGGCGATGCGCCGAACCCCGAAGGCGAGCACCTCGCGGATCCGATCCGGGCCGGCGACCTCCCCGGCGTGGGCGGTCAGGGCCAGGCCCCCCTCCTCCGCGGCCCGGAAGGCGGCGGCGTGCGGGGGCGCGGGGTATTCCGCCTCGAGGCCGGCAAGGTCAAAGCCGACGACCGGAGGCCCGAACGCAGCGGCGACCCGCGCCAGGGCCACGTTGGCCCCGGGCGGGTCGGATCGCATGGCGGTGACGATCAGGCCGATGCGTGGCGCCCGGTCGCCCAGCCTTGCCACCGCATCGCGCACGCCCTCGACCACCGAGGCAATCACCTCACCCACCCCCAGGCCCGCGCGAAGGTGGAGGCGGGGCGCCCAGCGGATCTCGCTGTACCGGATCCCGTCGGCCGACTGGTCCTCCACCAGCTCGGCGGTGGCCCGCCGCAGCGCGGCCTCGGTCTGGAGCAGCGCGATCGGCAGCTCGAAGTACGCGAGCAGCTCCGCCTGGCTGGCGCAGCGTTCGGGAGCGACCATGCGCCGCCGCGCCTCCCCCAGCGACAGGCTCAGGCCGGCATCGAGCGCCAGCTCGAGCGCGGTCTGGGGCCGCAGGGCGCCGTCCAGGTGCTGGTGCAGCTCCGCCTTGGGCAGGCCAAGCAGGATCGCCGGGTCCCAGGGCGACGCAGCCATGGGCAGATGATACGGACGCGACGAACCCTGCTGGCGCGAATGGCGTCGGTCCTCGCGCTCGGCGCGCTCCTGGCTGCGGGGCCGCGGGCGGGGGCGCCGGACCCACCGACCGAGGCCGGACGCGGTGCCGCGCTGCGCGAGGCGGCCACGGAGGCGGAGCGGGCCCTGGACGCCCTGGGCCGCTCGCTGGCGACCGCCATCGAGCACGGGCGCATCGCCACCTCGCTGACGGTGGCCGGAGACCGCTCGCCGCGGGCGGCGTACCAGGCGTCCGCCGATGAGCTGGAGCGGGCGAGCGCCCTGGCGGGGGATGCCGAGCGCCTGCTGCGTGCCCTGGCCGGCCGGATGGCGGC
>JBOGSY010000166.1:0-4797 GCA_050691915.1 Candidatus Limnocylindria bacterium
ACCTGGTAGTTGCCACCCCCGGCCTTGTCCGCTTGGTCTCGGAAATATTGCAGTACGGCGTTGCTCAACCGGATGGAGATCGTCGTCTTTCCGGGTTCGGGCTTGACGACCGCGCCACGCTTGGCCCTAGAGAAGTCAATGTCCCGATACGGCTCGCGGCCGGCCGGGCACTGCGGCAGCTGAGGCGCCTGCGGTGGCGCTATGGGGGTACGCACTGGCGAAAACGCAAGGGTCTTGCTACTGTTCGCCTTAGTGATGGGGCGGTCCGCCAAGCAGAGGTACACTGGTACGAGGCTCACGGAATAGGGCGACGCGAAATCAAGATCAAGTTTCCGCTCCTAGACTAGTCCAATGCGAAAACAAACCAGCTCCCGCGTTCGCTTTGCAGTTTGTATCAAGAACAAAGGCTACGAGGCCTCTCTCGAGAGAGGCAAGGTCTATCGGCTGATCCCCGACGCAGAAGCGGCTCGACACGGATATGTCCGAATTGTGGACGAGAGTGGCGAGGACTACGGGTACTCCGCGGATCGCTTCATCGCGATCGACCTCCCGAAACCGTTGGAAAAGGCTCTTTTCAAAGCCGCTTCCTAGCTACCTCGCTCGCGTCTTTGCAATCCTGCCGGAGACCTTGGTTCCAATCCCGGCCTATGGGCTCTGTGCGGGTCGGACCCGCCGACAAAGAGTGCGAGCCAACCAGAGCGTCAGGAAGAACTCAGCTGGCGCGCCTGAAGCGATCGAAGCGTTCCGCCAGGAAGTCCCGGTTCGGCTTGAGGTGATCGGCTCGCGGCACATGAATGCGCCGATCCTGGAACCCCTGCAGTCCGTGCAGAAGCATCGGGCCGTCGATCTCCTCGAGCACGTCCAGGCGCACTTTGACCTGGAGGTCCGGCGTGACCCCGATGATGTACGAATCGAATGCGGCGTGGTGCAGCTTGCAGAGGGCGAGGCCATTGGGCACGATCGGCTCGCCGAGCGGATGCCCATCCGGCAGAATGTGGGACGCCTCCAGCAGCTCCTCATGGCGCAGCCGACAGATGGCACAACACTGCTGGTAGGCGCTGAGCACGCGTTGACGAAAGCCGCGTTGGTGAAGCCGTTGCCGAACGACCGCCGTCACATACTGTCTCCGCGCGGTCAGCGCCGCTGGATCCCGAAACTGCCAGGCGGTCGGGTCGCCGACCTGGTCATCGATCGCCACGGTGAAGGTCTCGGTCTCTGGATGGTCCTCGACAATGAATACCGGCCAGGCCGCCTCGTAGAGGCCAGGGACGATCCCGTGAAGGTAGATGAGCGGGGTCTGGCGCTGCATGGCCAGGCGGAGCCCCACGTTGTCTCGATGATCCGGACCATCACGGCGATAGTGATATCGCAGGAAACCACCTTCGATGAACCCGTCGTCGTAAGGCCGGTCGTGGTTTTCGACGGGCGGGACGGTCGTGATCGTGAGGGGAACTTCTGGCAGCACGGCTGGCTTGAAGATCCCTTGCGGACCGATCAGTGGGACCCGGACACCCTCGAAGTCGAAGCCGCGCGTAAGCACGGAGCGTGGGATGGAGGCCGCGCCGAGGCGGCGACGCTGTTCGGCGAGGAAGTCGAAAGCGCGGAGCCGCACTGCCGCGTCGAGGTCGCTCACCTCATGCGCCCAGGTCCTGCAAGAACTCCGAAGCCGGGGTGACGCCCGTCACGAGCAGATGGTCGCGCGGGCGGGTGCACGCCGCGTACAGCAGATGGCGCTCCGTGTCGTACACCTCTGAACGTCTCAGCGATGCGGAAGCCCATGGTCAGAGAGCGGGAAGCTTGCTCAAGGCTGCGGCCACGGCGTTGCAGGCCACGATGAGATCGGCGAGGAGCTGCTCGTCGACGTCGATGTCGCCCTCGTACTCTCCCCGGTTCCTGAGGTCGTGACCACGGGCGAGGACCCGCCAGACCTCCGGGCCGAGCCCCAATGTGTGTGGGACGACCTGGAAGACGATGTAACGATTCGCTGGCCGATATCCAGCGTGTCGCAGGGCAGCCAGGCACAGGGCATGAGCGGCGTTGTAGGCCAGGTCGAAGCGGCTTTCCGCCGAGATGGCCCTGTTCTCGGCGTCGGCCAGTCGTTTCAGTCCCGACTGCCTGAGGTTGGCAAACTCCTTCGCGTCGGGGGCCTCCTGCCGGAGGGGCTTCCCGGCTCCACTGAGGTTCTCAAGCGGCGAGGTCACGCTCACCACCGATCAGCCACAGCTTCGGCTGGTCGAGGACGCGCGTGACGAAGCTGCTGTCCTGCTTCACGCGCCGGGCCAGCTCCTTCGGCGAGTAGATCGTCGGCGCCACCTTGCGGCCCAGCCGCGTCGAGGCCTTCTCGAGCGCCGCGAACAGGTCCGCGTAGGTCAGACCCTCGCCGATCACCATCAGGTCGATATCGCTGGCCGAGGTGTCCTCACCCTTGGCTACGGAGCCATAGACGAACGCGGCGCGGATGAGGTCCTTGGCCGGCGCAAGCGCCTCCCTCAGCACGTCGACCAGCCCAGAGGTCTTTAGCACCAGCGCTCGCAGCTCCTGGAAGACCGGCGAAGCCTGATTGGCCTGATAGTGCTTCTGCTTGCCGATCCGGCGCGCCGTGACGAGCCCGGCCGCTTCCAGGCGCGCCAGCTCCCGCTGCACGGCACCGGTTCCCGAGCGCGCCAGCCCGATCACCTCGTTGGCGTAGAAGCTGCGACCGGGGTTCCCGAAGATCACCCCCAGCACCCGCTGCTGGACCTTCGCGAAGAGGGCATCCGCCAGCCCGTGTCTTCGGAGCCGGCCACCCCCTTCACGCCTAGTTTTCTTCATTCCCATGGTGGGTATGATAAACCCCAGCCTGGGTATGTACAACGCTACCCGGCCGGAAAGCGCTTCGCGCCGAGCTCGGCCTCGTCGCCCTGATAAACGAACAGGCGGCCGACCAGGCCCCCGCCGTCCAGGCGTGCCCGCCCGAACGTCGGATGCCCGTCGTCATCCCCTCCCAGGAGAAGGGCGTGCGGTGCAGGAGGACGGGGCGGCGGTCAGCCAGCGGGCGGCCGGCCCGGGCGGGGCGGTAGATGTCGGTCGCCATGCGGATGCCGTCGCGCATGGGGAGCATCACGTTCTCGGTGAGGTGCACGTCGTACTCGGGGGCGGACGGCCGGACGGCGGGGTCGCGGGGCTTCATGCGGGCGGTGGCTCCTGTGGGCGAGGCGTGCGCTTCCTGGGACGCGGCCGCCGCGTCCGGGGTGCCACAGGGCTTCGCGAGTCGCCCGGGTAAGTCGGATCCTCAGGCATGTGATCCGGGGATGTGGATCCGGCGCACCTCGGATCTGGGGTGCGTGTGCGCAAGGCCCTTGCGCCCGAGAGCGAGCTTTCCCGCAAGCGTCCCTGCGCTGGATATCAGCGCTTCCCGAAGCGATGCCGGCTCCATCACCTCCGCATCCGGCCCATAGCCGAGGATCCACCGCCGCACCTCGAGCGTGTCGGCCACGCGCAGGCTCAGCTCGAGCCGCCCGTCCGGCAGCTCGTGGAGCTTCTGGCTCGGATGCCAGAGCCGATCGCGGATGTAGCGAGCCACCGAGCGCGAGAAGATCACCTTCACCGGCACGATCTCGCCCTTGACGATGCCCCAGGCGTGCTCGAGGTACTCCTCGGCGTTGAAGCCGGGCCGTACCGTGAAGCGCGTGGCCAGCGCCCTGAGCTCTCGGATGCGTTCGACCGCGAAGATGCGCTCGGTCTTCCGCAGATGGCAGTACCCAACCAGGTAGAACCCGCCCTCGAAGACCGTGAGGTGGTAGGGATCGACCTGCCGCCGGTTCTCCTCGTCGCGGCTCATCGAGTAGTAGCGCAGGTCGAGCCGACGGCGCTCGAGCAGGGCGCGCTGGATGAGGGCCACGTGCTCGGCCGCCGGGGCCTGCAGCTTGGCGCCGACGGCGCGCACGCCGATGGTCTCGCGCATCTGCTCGAGCAGGCGCACGGCGTCGCGGCTCAGCACGCGGCCGATCTTGTCGAAGGCCGAGGTGACGGCCGCGCCGAGGGCGCCCGCCCCCGCGGGGGCCAGCAGGTCGCGGCTCATGACGAGCGCGGCCGTCTCGGCCAGCGTGAGCTTGACCGGCAGGCCCAGCGTGAACTGCTCCTCGATCTTCCAGAGCGAGCGGCGGCCGTCGGCGGCCTTGTCGTCGTAGAGGGGGAAGCCGGCCTGCTGCAGTGCGCTCAGATCGCGCCAGATCGTGCGGACGGTGCAGTCGAGCTTGCGGGCGGCATCGTCCACCGCGATCCCGGCCGGGTGCTGGATCATCTGGAGGAGTTGCCATTGCCGGGCGAGCTGGTTCCCGCGAGGCACATGGAAAGTATTACATGCAGCGGGTTTCTCATCACGCTGTGATGTGTCCTTACCGATCCATCTCCGCGCTCGCGGCGGAGGGGAACGCCATCAGGTGGGCCACTCGCCCCTGGTTGACCAGGGCGGCACCCGCCAGTCGGGGGGAGCTGAGGCGATATTCCTCGCCCAGGCCCACCGCGGGCGCGGGCTCGGCGTGACCCTGGGCCAGCGCTTGGATCACGGGATCGGCAGTCGGGCGGCGGGCGCGCCTCGGCTTCCGGCCAATGGCGTCCGCCACATAGCCCGCGCAGAGTCGTGGCCAGGCGCGGCGGAAGAGCCCGGGGCCGGCCAGGAGGTCGAGCCCCACCCAGCGGCCGGCTATATAGATGACGGCCCCCACCTGGCCCGGCCGGGCGGCCAGGGCCTGGCGGGCGGCGGCCAGGTCCGTGTCGTGGCGGGCGTAGAGGTCATGCATGGCGCCCGTCTCGCTG
>JBOGSY010000167.1:0-4794 GCA_050691915.1 Candidatus Limnocylindria bacterium
GCCTGGCACCCGGCTGGAGCTGGGACGAGCAGGTCAAGCCCCAGACCGATGGCTGGACGAGCTGCCCGGAGGTCCACCACGAGTACGTGGTATCCGGCCGCATCCGCTACCTGATGGATGACGGAACCGATACGGAGGCCGGTCCCGGATCGTACGTCGACATCCCACCCGGCCACCGTGCCTGGGTGGTGGGCAACGAGGAGTGCGTGCTCATCGACTGGGACTGAGGCGCGTCGCCGGAGGTGCGCGCTATGGCGCGCTCCGCGGCCGGATGCTCTCAGGTGTGACTGTCAGCCGCGTTAGAGACGTTCTGCGCCAGCGGGACCTGGTGGCAGGGGCGGATCTGAGCGTGGCAGGGCTGGCGCAGGGGCCGATCCGGGGTGCGGACGGTCTCTAACGCGACCCTATCCGACATATGAGAGCAGATGTGCCGGGCAGGCGGCGCCCAGCAACGCGCCCTCCGGGCGACCGGGGCGACCCGCTCCCCAGGGCGGCATGAGCTACAGACGTCGTGGGCGCCCGTTACGGGATTTCACCGAATGCCCTCCGCCCGCCACCCACGTAGGATGGCGGTGAGAGGAGGGTGGCATGGAGGGATCGCCGCTCCGCACGGAGGGGTTCGGGCGCCGCTACCGCCGCAGCCGGCCGTGGGCGGTGCGCGGCCTCTCGCTGGACGTGCCGGAAGGCTCCATCACGGCCCTGGTGGGGCCGAACGGCGCCGGCAAGTCGACCCTGATCCGCGCCTGCCTTGGCTTCGAGCCGCCGAACGAGGGGCGCGTCCTGGTGTACGGCCACGATCCGCGGCGTGAACGCACCCAGGCCGTGAACGCCATCGGCTATGTCCCGCAGCAGCCGGCCCTGTACCGGAGCCTGTCGATCGGCGATCACCTGGACATGGCTCGCGCGGCGCGACCGTCGTTCGACCGCGCCCATGCACTGCGGCGCGTCACGGATGCCGGCCTCACGGCTGACCGCAGGATCGCCGAGCTGTCCGGCGGTGAGCAGGCGCAGGTCGGCCTGGCCCTGGCGCTCGGCACGCGCGCGCCGCTGCTGCTGCTGGACGAGCCGCTGGCAAGCCTGGATCCGCTGGCGCGCCGTCGCTTCCTGACGGCGCTGCTGGCTGACGTCCGGGAGCGTGGCGCAACCGCCGTCCTGTCCTCCCACGTGGTGACCGATGTCGACCAGGCCTGCGACTGGCTGGTGGTCCTGGCGCACGGTCGGCTGGCGCTGCACACCTCGATCGCCAGGGCCAAGCAGGACTTCCAAACCCTGGCGGCGGGAGAGCTGGATGGCCACGCCGCGATCGGCACGTTTCCAGGCCCCGGCGGCGAGCTGCTGGCCCTAGTGCATGGCAGCTCCGGCGGCCGGCCCGCCTCGCTCGAGGAGATCGTGCTCGGCCACCTCTCGGCGGTGGCCTGATGCTCGCCGCCGCCCGGGTCACGCTCAAGCTTCACCGCTTCGAGGTCGGCGTCTCCGCCCTGGCCGCCATCGCCGCGGCCGTGGTGGGCGTCAGCATCGCGCTGCGGATGGATGCAGTTGGCATCTCGCAAGCGTGCCTCGATCGCGTGCAGGCATTGCAGGACGGCTCCCTGGCCGGCGAGGCGTGCTTCTCGCTCGTCCAAGCGGGGTCGCGCATCCTGGGCGAGTCGTTCCTGGACGGCGAGGGCACCGTGCCACTCTCGATCATGGGGGCCCTGCCCTTCCTGCTGGGCGTCCTGGGTGGGGTGCCCATCGTCGCGCGCGAGCTCGAGGCGCGGACGGCGCCCACGGCCTGGTCCCTGAACGGCTCGCGCCTCCGCTGGCTTGCCCGCCAGGTGACCCCCGTCGGCCTGGTCCTTGGCGTCGCCATGGGGCTGGCGGCGCTGGCCGCCATGCCGGTGGCGGACGACTGGGTGCGATGGGGCCACGGCGGAGCGTCGTGGTTGATCGGCCTGCACGGACCGCTGGCCGTGGTGCGGGCCTTCGGTGCCTTCGGCATCGGCCTGGCGGTGGGCGCCCTCCTTGGTCGCACCCTGCCCGCCTTCATCTTCGCAGTGGCTCTCATGCTGGCGATCCAGTTTGCCCTGGGCCAAGCCCGCCAGACATGGCTCGCGACCATGGAGCCACAGCCCATCGCCACCATCTCGGAGGAGACGGGGGAGTACAACCCCATTCCGGGTGCGGTCGCGATCGGCTGGGGCTGGTGGACGCCGGACGGCCAGCTGATCGGAGCCGAGGAGGCGCGCCGGATCGCGACCGAGGCCGGGGTGCCGCCGGCCGACCCGGGAGACGTCCAGGACACCCCGGCCAGCACCTGGCTCGCGGAGCACGGCTACCTGGGTGTTTCGCTGGGCGTGACCGATGAGATGGCGCTCGGCTGGGCGCCGTTCGACGGGATCACCTTCGGGCTGGTGGGGCTGATCGGCCTGGGAGGTGCTGCCGTTCTGGTGAACCGCCGCCGGCCCGGCTGACCACGGCGGGAGAGCGCTCAGACGGCCACCCAGCAAGCGGTGGCCCGCTTCGTGCATGCGCGGGCGAGGCATGCGTTACGTCCTACTGGGGGTGATCCTGGCCATGAGCGTGGCGCAGCCGGTGCGCGCGGACGGCGGCCTGACGGTGGCGGTGGCGGCGACGTGGGGGTCGCGCACCGTCGACGGCGCCCTGCATACCATCGCTCACCAGCGGGTGATCGAGATCAGCGCGTGCGACGGGTGCCTGAACCACGACCGCATGCGCCCGGGCACGGCCGAGGTGCTCGGCTTCAACTCGGGCTATGCCGATCCCATCAGCTCGGTGATCGGTGGCTGGCGGAGCAGCCCGACGCACAACGCCATCCTGTCCGACCGTAGCCTGGGGCGCATCGGCTGCGCGGAGGCGATCGTGGGGGCGGGGCACTACTTCGTCTGCGTCCTGGCGGCCGGGGGAGGCGCTGGCGGAGGCTCGACGTACTCGACCGGGACGGTTGCGCGCCTGCCGGACACCGCCCTCCACTGAGGGTGGCCCGGCGGCCGGCGGCAGTCAGCCGATGGCGATGACCACCTTGCCGCGGGCCTCCTCGCGCTCCATGGAGGCGATGGCGGCCGGCGTCTCGCTCAGCGGGTAGGTGCGGTCGATGACCGGCGTGACCTTCCCCGTCTCGATCAGTTGCTTGAGGGTCAGCAGGTGCTCCTTCTCGAGGTCCGCGATGAACGAGACGATCCGCTGCCCCAGGACCCGCGATCGCACGGCCGCTGCAGCGAAGCCGCCCAGCGGTCCGAAGACGCCCTTGCCGGCGCCCACCAGGACGAGCCTGCCCTCCGCAACCAACGCCCGACGCAGGGCTGGAATGGAGGGGGTCCCACCGATGTCCACGACCAGGTCGTAGCGACGCCCACCCCGGGTGAAGTCCTCGCGGGTGTAGTCGATCGCGTGGTCGGCGCCGATCGAGCGGACCAGGTCCAGGCTGTCGGTCCTGGTCACTGCGGTCACCTCGCCGCCCAGGGCCCTGGCGATCTGCACGGCGAACGTGCCCACGCCGCCACCGGCGCCGTTGATCAGGATCCGCTGCCCGGGCTGCAGCCGGCCCTTATCGCGGACCGCCACCAGCGCCGTGCCACCGGCCACCGGCACGGCCGCCGCCTGCTCGAAGGTGAGGTTGGCCGGCTTGGGCACGAACATGCGGCCGCAGACGTACTCGGCGAAGGCGCCGGTCCTAAAGCCCATGACCTCGTCGCCGGGGCGGAGGTCCGTGACGTCCCCGCCCACCGCTTCGACCACGCCCGCCGCATCGACGCCGAGCAGGGGATTAGCCGGCCGCCGCAGGCCCGCGTCAAGGCGGATGACGAATGGCTTCCCCCGCACGCGGCGCCAGTCACCGGCATTCACGGACGCGGCGCGGACCCGGACCAGGGCCCGGTCATCCTCGAGCTGGGGCTTCTCGACATCGGCCACCCTGAGGTGATTCGGCGATCCGTATCGGTCCTGGACGACTGCTCTCACGGTGGTCCTCGTACGGTGTAAGGTGAGTCGAGCAACCGTACGTCTTACACCGTAAGATTGTCAAGACCGATGTCCACGCAGCGCGATCCAGCCGGCGGCGAGATCCGGGCCCCCCTGACCAGGGACCGGGTGCTGCGTGCTGCCGTGGCGCTCGCCGACGAGGAGGGGATCGAGTCCCTCAGCATGCGACGGCTGGCGCAGCAGCTCGGGGTCGAGGCCATGTCGCTGTACTACCACGTGGCCAACAAGCCGGACCTGCTCGAGCAGATGCTCGACATCGTGTTCGGCGAGATGGAGCTGCCGTCCGACCGGGGTGGATGGCGCCAGGCCATGCGCGCCAGCGCCATATCGGCTCACCAGGTCCTGCTGCGCCACCCGTGGGCGTGCCGGCTGCTGATGTCTCCGACCGGCCCGAGCCCCGCGCGGCTGCGATGGATGAACGCCATCCTCGGGCGCCTGCGGGGAGCCGGGTTCTCGGCGGAGATGACCCACCACGCGTACCACGCCCTGGACAGCCACATCGTCGGCTTCACGCTCTGGGTGCTGCCCTACCTGGCGATCGCCCGGGAGCGTCCGGACTTCGCGCAGGAGTTCATGGCACGCACACCGCTGGACGAGCTGCCGCACCTGGCCGAGCACATCCAGGTTCACCTCTCCGACCGCGCCGGCGACACGAGCGAGTTCGACTTCGGGTTGGACCTGGTCCTGGACGGCCTGGAGCGCAGTCTCGACGGGCGACCAGGCGCTCGCAGGCGGTGATGCGCGGCCCTTTCCAGGGATCCTGCTCTGGGTGACCGGCCTTTGGCGGGGAGCGCTGGCCACGCCGCAGGCCGCCGC
>JBOGSY010000168.1:0-4769 GCA_050691915.1 Candidatus Limnocylindria bacterium
CACCCACATCCGAGCCCGCCAGTCGTCGGGCGACGTCGGCAAGGCGGTGAGGACCGGGAAGAAGAAGACGAACAGGGCCAGGCTGGCCGCCGCGAAGGTGCCCACCGCCACCCGCCCGAACCATTGGCTCCAGGTCCAGGCCGTCACCAGGCCGACGGCGGCGTACAGGAACGGCAGGGTGGGGAGGATGTACCAGATGAAGGTCTGGCTCCGGTCGCCGGAGAGGACCAGCCAGGGCAGGTAGGTGGCCAGCGCGGCGGCGACCAGGACCGCCTCCGGGCGCAGGACGGCCCAGCCGCCCCGGGCCCATCCCACCAGCGCGAGGGCGAAAGCGGCCATCGTCCCCGCCCAGGCGAGCGGGCTGCCCATCGACAGGATCTCGCGGTAGGCGCCGCCATCGGTCGAGAAGAAGAGCGCCACCGGCCTCTTGATCAGCAGCCACGACCAGGCCGGCGATTCGTAGGGGTGGCTGCCGGCCAAGGTGGTATGAAAGCTCAGCATCGCGTGCTGGTGCTCCCAGATGCCGCGCCAGACCGATCCCTCCTGCCAGGGAAGGGCCAGCACCTCGCCCGGCATGCGACCGATGTAGGCCGCCAGGTAGACCGCGACCGGCACCACCCCCAGCAGGACGACGGAGCGCCATCCCTCCTCCCGCAGCGCCAGCCGTGCCGCCTCCCGCCACGGCCGCTGGCGGTCCGGATCGCCCTCCACCCGACGGCGCAGGGCGATCTCCCAGGCCACCACCAGCGGGATGACGGCCAGGGCGACGTACGCACCCGACCACTTGACCGCGGTGGCGGCCCCCAGCGACGCGCCGGCCAGCAGCCGCCAGGGCCGTCCCAGGGCCAGCGGCGCCAGACGGCCGCCGGGGCGCCGGTCCCAGGCCGGCGGGCGGAATCGGTCGCGGTCCAGGACGGCGAACAGGACCGCGGCGATCACCAGCGTCGTGACCGGCACGTCCAGCATGGCGACCCGCGAGTGGGCCAGGTGCAGGAAGTCGCCGGCCAGCAGCGCGGCGGCCACGAAGGCCCCGACCGTGGCCGCCAGCGGCGGCATCCGGCGCAGCAGCCGCCGGACGAGGAGGTACAGCAGCGCCACGCCCAGGACGCCCAGCATCGCGACCGGCAGGCGCCAGGCGAACTCCTCGTAGCCCAGGAGCTCGATCCCCGCGGCGATGACCCAGTTGCCAAGCGGCGGATGGGCCCGGCTGACCAGCTGCTCGACCCCGCAGTCCGCCGTACCGATCACGTACTGGCAGGCGTTGCGGGCGTAGAAGATCTCGTCGAAGACCCAGCCGACCGGCCGGTCCAGGCCCGCCAGCCGGACGAAGGACGCGCCCAGCATGACCAGGCCCAGCGCGAACCAGTCCAGCTGTGACCAGCCGCTCTGCCGCTCGATGCTCGGGCCCTCCACGCTCCCCACTGAGGCGCCCATCCTATCGGTCGGCCGCAAGTCGCCCACGCGGCCCCCATGATGTGCTAGACATGTCGCGAGCCGGCGACATCGCCGGCTGACGCGGCCGACAAGTGGGAGGGTCGATCATGGGTCTCAACCGCACCGTCGCCGGAGTCTTCGGAGTGGTCTACCTGGTCGTCGGGATCTACGGGTTCGCCACCGTTCCCGACGGGACGCTCCTGGGGCTGTTCGACGTGAACGAGATTCACCATGTCGTGCACATCGTCCTGGGCGCAGCGCTGCTCTACGGCGCGACCAGCACACCCGCCGCGGTGATGGTCAACCGCGCCGTGGGAGGGGTGCTGATCGTCGTTGGTCTGCTCGGCTTCGTGAGCGAGGACGGGTTCGGGATCATGCCCCTCGGCGGCAACGACATCTGGCTGCACCTGGTCACCGGCGTCATCCTGCTGGCCGTGGGCCTCATGTCCCGGCGCGAGATGGCCGCCGCCTGAGGCGAAGCTCAGCCAGGGACCGATGGAGCCCGGCCGCCGGCCGGGCTCCCGGCGTCAGTCCAGGAACCCGCTGCGACGCTCTTCGGGCGGGCGGGCCAGCTCGCCGTGGCAGGCGAGCGCCCGCGGCCGGTCCTCGTCGCGATACCAGACCAGGTAGGTCCCGTCGTCGGACACGAAGCGCAGCCGGGTCCGGGTGTACTCGTCTTCCGGGTGGAGCCAGGCGTCGCCCGGCCGCAGCCCGTGGCCCGGCACCAACTGGAAGCCCACGTGGCTGTCGCCGCAGGCGGCGACCACCGTCCAGGCGCCCTCCCACGATGAGAGGGTGCGCACCACCTCCCAGCCGGGCAGGCGCTGCTCGACCCGCGCGACGATGTCGGCGCGGGCGGCGTTCGGCGCGACGGGCAGCGGGGCGAGCAGGGCAACCGCGAAGATGGCGCCCAGCAGCGGCACCGCGACGAGCGGCCGCAGCGGATGGAACGCGGAGCGCCGGCGTACGCGCCGCGCTGGTGATGGATCGGTCAACGCTGGTCTCGCCTCCCCCGACGGGACGGATCGTGGTCAGGCAGCATAGAGCAGGATTCGTGCCGCCCTCTGCTAGACTCGAAAGGCGGGTCGACAGTTCCCGTTCATCCATCACGAGGACCGATGAACTACGAGCTCTTCATGGCCGAGGCGATCGCCGAGGCTCGCCGCGGCGGCGAGGAAGGCGAGGTGCCGGTCGGCGCCGTGGCCGTCCTGGACGACGCGATGATCGCCCGCGACCACGACCGGATGCAGCTCCAGCGCGACCCGACCGCCCACGCGGTCCTGCTCACCCTCCAGGCCACGGCGCGCAAGCTCGAGCAGCGCCGCCTGTCCGAGGTGACGATCTTCACCACCCACGAGCCGTGCGCCATGTGCGTGGGCGCCATGGTGGAGGCGCAGGTCGGCTCACTGGTCTACGCCGTCGCCGACGACCGCAGGGGGGCCGCCGGCAGCGTGGTCCAGCTGGCGCGCGACGCCGCCCTGCCGCACCAGCTGTCGGTCATCTCCGGCGTCCGCGAGGCGGAGGCTCGCCGCCTGGCCGTGGACTCGGCGCCCGTCGGCTAGGCCGGCCGCTGCGCCGGCGCCGGCTGCGAAGCATCGGCCGGGAGGCATCGGTCCAGCCCTCTGCTAGACTCGAACGCGGAGAGGTGTCCGAGTGGTTTAAGGTGCCGCTCTCGAAAAGCGGTGTGCGATGAGCACCGTGGGTTCGAATCCCACCCTCTCCGCCACCCCCACCCGGACCGTCTCGATCAGCTGCCGCGTCGCGCGGAGAGGTCGCCTAGAGGCCTATGGCGCCGCACTGGAAATGCGGTTCGGGGCAACCCGTCGGGGGTTCGAATCCCCCCCTCTCCGCCACTTCCGCCTGGCGCCCGCCACCCACCGACCGGGGCGCCAATTGACCGATGCCACCGGCCGGCATACCATCGCCGCGGCCGTGCTAGGCGGGGAACTAGCGGTGCCCTGTACCCGCAATCCGCTACAGCGGGGCTGAATTCCCGGTCGAGGTCGCCGAGCCTCTGCCTCCCATGAGATCGCCCGACGTCGAGAGTCGGGTCCCACGCAGCGAAGGTCCGTGAACCCCGTCAGGTCCGGAAGGAAGCAGCGGTAAGCGACCGCCTTCGGGTGCCGTGGGGCGACCTGGCTGGAGCCGGGCGGTCCTCGTGGTGCGGTGGCTCGCGGTCGACACCGGGTGCACGGCCGTTTCAGATCCCACGGCGTCGTCGCCGGGCGGCGGGCACCACCCCGGCCGCCGGGCCTGACCGGGGCCGCTCGATCGGTGTACGGTAAGGCGGCCATGCCGACGCCCGTCCCAACCGAACCCGCCCCCGGCGACACGGGTGACGGCGCCGCGACCGAACCCGGGATCGACCAGCACCGCGCCCTGTATCGCCGCTGGCGCGCGCAGCGCTTCGGCGAGGTGATCGGGCAGGAACCCATCGTCGCCACCCTGCAGCGTGCGGTGGCCGCGGAGCGCACCGCCCACGCCTACCTGTTCGTCGGCCCGCGCGGCACGGGCAAGACCTCCACCGCCCGCATCCTGGCCAAGGCCATCAACTGCACCAACCGCGCCGCTGACGGCGAGCCGTGCGACGCCTGCCCGGCCTGCGTCTCGATTCGCGAGGGCCGGGCCATGGACGTGATCGAGATCGACGCCGCCAGCCACGGCCTGGTCGAGGATGCCCGCGACCTGGTGATGCGGGCGCTCACCGCGCCCTCGGAGCTGCGGCGCCGGGTGTACATCATCGACGAGGTCCACATGCTCAGCCCGCATGCCTTCAACGCGCTGCTGAAGCTGGTGGAGGAGCCGCCGGACCACGTTGTCTTCGTGCTGGCCACGACCGATACCCACAAGGTGCCGGCCACGGTCGTCAGCCGCACCCAGCGCTTCGACTTCCGCCGGATCCAGACCGATGCGATCGCCGGCAAGCTGGCCCGCATCGTCAGCGCGGAGGGGGCGGAGGCGGAGCCCGAGGCCCTGGCGCTCATCGCCCGCCTGGCGGACGGCGGAATGCGCGACGCCGAGTCGCTGCTCGACCAGGTGCTGGCCTACGCCGGCGACCGGGTGACGACCGACGCCGTCCGCGAGGCGGTGGGTCTGGCCGATGACGAGGCGATCGCCGGGCTGCTGGAGGCGTACCTCGCCGGCGATGCACCCGCCGCCCTGGCGCGCATCGAGGCGCTCGTCGATCGCGGCCGCGATATCGGCCAGGTCGCCGCCCAGGCCGAAGGCGAGGCCCGGCGCCGGCTGCTCGCCTCCGCCGGCGACCCGCCGGTGGCCCGCCGCCTGGCGGCCATCCTCAGGACCGTGGCCGAGGCCGCCGGCGCCGGCGCCCGGGA
>JBOGSY010000169.1:0-4768 GCA_050691915.1 Candidatus Limnocylindria bacterium
GCGAAGCCGGCGTACCGGACCAGCTGGCTGACGGCCAGGCTCAGCCCTTCGGCGGTAAGCTCCGCGCCGACGGGCGGGATGGTGAGGATCAGGTGGGTCGGTCCATCGGCGAAGGTGCCCGACCGTCCACCGGTGATCAGCGCGTTGACGATCGCCACGAAGCTGATGACGGCCAGCAGGTAGATCCATTGGACGCGGACCGCGCGCCACGGAATGCCGGCCAGCGCGTAGTAGCCGAGCCCCAAAGCCAGGACGGCCGCCAGGTGGCGCACGTCGCGCAGCTGGCTGGCGCCCAGCACGAACAGGATCGGGGCCAGGATGAGAAGGCGGGGATCCCGGCGTGCGAGCCAAGATCCCCGCCCCAGGTAACGAAAGGCGGCGCGCATCGAGCGGTGGCCGCCCTTAGCCGGTCATCTGCCGAGCTGCTCCCGCAGCGGATCCCAGGCCAGGACCAGGATCGGGGTCACGATCGCGGCCGCGATCGAGTTGCCGATGACGACCGGGATGTACTCCGTCGTCAGGATGGTGTTGAAGCCCAGCTCGGGCTGGATGATGAGCTCGATCCAGATGAACAGGAAGCCAAGGATGGTCCCCACCACGCCGGCGATTGCCGCCATCACGGCCCGGCCTCCGCCGCTGGCCATGCGGCTGACCATCAAGGCCGGGAAGAGCCCGGCCACCAGCCCGGCGAGCCCGTTGGCCACGCTCCACCACCAGGATCCGAACGCGTCGCCATACGCCAGCTGGTCCCCCACCGTGTTGCCCACGAAGCCGGTGAGGAATCCGACGACCGGCCCGAAGGCGAAGCCGAAGAAGGTGAGCAGGCCATAGTGCGGCCGGACCGACACCTCCTGGGTCCCCGGGATCTGGATCGCGAACGCGATCCAGTTGAAGACGGCATACAGGGCGGCACCGATGGCCGAGTAGACGATCACCCGGGTCGAGAGCGACCAGGTTCCCTCGGGTCGATCCGCGGTCATTGCGGTCATAAGCTGTAACGACCTCCCTCCGTGCCCGTGGCCCGACGAATCAGGCGACGGGTCGTGAACCCCCATCCTCCGGATGCGGCCTGGCCTCCCGCGCCACGAGGCCCGCCAGGGCCGCGGCGTCCAGGAACATTCCGGTGCGCGCCTGCCACCGCGCGTTCGCCTCCATCAGCGAGGTGAAGCGCAGGTTGCTGCCGAGCCAGCGCTGGCGGTCGGCGATCACCTCCAGCGGCGTGCCGTCCGCAATGATCCGCCCTTCCCGGAGCAGCAGCACCCGGTCGGCGTTGGTCAGCGCCAGGTCGGCGTCATGCGTGACGAAGTAGACGCTCTCGAGACCCTCGATCCGTCGCACCTCCTTCATGAACGCGACTGCGTTGCGATGGTCCTGCCCGGCGGACGGCTCGTCAAGCACCAAGGTGCGCGGTTCCAGGGCCAGCGCCACCGCGATTGCCAGCCGCTTCTGCTGCCCGAACGAGAGGGTGAGCGGCGGGCGGTCGGCAATGCCCTCCTCGCCGGAAAGCCCCACCCGGTGCAGCGCTAGCGCCAGCAGCCGGTCGAAGTCCCGCGCCTCGCGACCCAGGTTGGCCGGCCCGAACAGGACCTCCTGGCGGACGGTGGGCGCGAACAGCATCTGGGATGGGTTCTGGAAGACGTAGCCGAACGTGCCCACCAGGTCGGTGACGCTCCGTCCGCGGATCGAGATCCCGTCGACCAGCACCTCTCCGTCCTGAATGCCCAGCAGGCCGATGGCGGTCTTGAAGAGGGTGGTCTTTCCCGATCCGTTCGGCCCCAGCACGGCGACGACCTCCCGGCGGCCGAGCCGGGTGGAGACTTGGTGCAGGACCTGCGCCTCCTCGTATCCGGCGCTCACGCCCCGCCACTCCAGGCGTGGCGGTTCCCCGCCACCCGCCGCCTCGGGCGCGCGCGCTTGAGGTTCGGGCTGGCCCGGTTCCCCGCCTCCGGCCCGGGCGCGGGCCAGCCACGCGTCGAACGGCAGCTTCACCGAGGCCGGATCAGCGACCCCCAGGAAGCCCGACACCGAGCCGTGGTAGCGAGCCTCGCCCGCCTCCAGGTAGAGCACCCGCCCCGGCACCGCGGCCAGCACATCCTCGATCCGGTGCTCGACGATCACCACCGCGGTGCCGCCATCGGCCAGCCGCCGAACCATGGCCAGCAGCCGCTCGCCGGCCGAGGCATCCAGGTTGGCCAGGGGCTCGTCCAGGACGAGCAGCCCGGGTCGCAGCATGAGGGCGCCGGCGATCGCCATCTGCTGCACCTCGCCACCCGACAGCGCGTCGGTGGTCCGCCCCAGGAGGTGCTCGATCTCGCTCTCCGCCGCCACCTCGGCCAGGCGCAGCCGGATCTGGTCCCGGGGCATGCCGATGTTCTCCGGGCCGAAGGCGAGCTCGCCCGCCACGGTGGAGGCCACGATCTGCTTGCGCGGGTCCTGCAGCACGGTGCCGACCCGGGTCGCCAGGTCGCGGAGGCGCTGGTCCGCCGTGGCCTGCCCGCAGACCAGGACCCTTCCCGTCATGTCGCCCCGGTAGGAGTGCGGGATCAGCCCGTTGATGGCGCGGATCAGGGTGCTCTTGCCACAGCCCGACGGACCGGCCACCAGCACCACCTCGCCAGCAGCCACCGCGAGCGACACGTCGCGCAGGGCGGGCTCGCGCGCCCGCCGGTAACGGAAGGTGAGATGCTCGACCTCGAGCACCGGGTCGGCGGGCACGCCTCAGGCCTCCTCGATGCGCAGCGGCATGTCGAGCGCCAGCCCCAGGCGCTCGGCCGCCGATCCGCGGTTGACCCCCAGCGCCGGGCCGTCGTAGTCCGCGTCGTCGTACAGCAGCGTTTCGCCGGGCGCGACGTGACCGAAGCTCGGCGCCCACGGCACCGTCAGCACCCCGGACGGGGCCAGGACCCGGTAGGCGCGGCCCGGCTCCGGGGCGGCAACGGCCGCGAGATCGGCCATGCTGCCGGCCAGGCGGCAGTTGCCGAACGAGTCGACGAACAGGACCGCGCTGTCCAGGCCGCCGTCGCGCAGCGTGGCGGTGGGCCACGGCAGCCGGACGAGGGTGGCGGGGTCCAGCGCCGGGCCCACATGGTCCAGCGGGAGGCCCGCCGCCAGGTGCGCGGCCACCGGCGAGAACAGGTCGCGGGCATGGAAGGTGCTGGACACGACCGGCGCCATCAGGGTGGGGTTCGTGGCCTCCCGTACCGCGGCAATCCCACCCAGCCGGTCAGCGGCGGGCAGCAGCAGGCCGTTGTCGGGGCCGACCAGCAGATCGCCGCGGCCCGCGCGCAGCACCACCGCTCGCCGCGGCGTGCCGACCCCCGGGTCCACCACCGCCACGTGGACGCCCACCGGCTGGTAGGGGAGCGCGCTCCACAGGAGGAATGCCCCGTCCCGCACCGCGAACTTGCGGACGTTGTGGGTCAGGTCGCTGATCCGGGCCTCCGGGCAGATCCCCAGCATCACTCCGCGACAGACCGCCGGGGCGGTGTCGAAGCCGAAGTCGGTCAGCAGCGAGATGAACGGGCCGGCCGCCATGGGCGGCATGGTAACGGCAGCCGTTCAGCGCAGGCTGACGGTCTCCCGGAAGGCGGGCAGGTGGGCGTCCAGCCCCAGCTCTCGACGGATCCTGTCGCCGAAGGCCGCGGCCGCCTCCGGGTCGCCGTGCACGACGAAGACCCGCTTGGGCCGGCCGTCGGACGCATCGGTCCCGCCCGCGCGGGCAAGGCTCCCCAGCCAGGCGGCAAGCTCGTGCTCATCGGCGTGGGCCGAGAAGCCGGAGATGGAGCGCACCCGGCAGCGGACCGCGTACTCCTCGCCGTCGATCCTGGCCGTGCGCCCGCCGGACTGCAGGTGGCGCCCCAGGGTCCCCTGCGCCTGGTAGCCGATGAACAGCAGCGTGCAGGCGGGGTCGGGGAGGAAGTCCTTGAGGTGGTGCATGATCCGCCCGCCGGTCAGCATGCCGGAGCTGGCGATCACCATCAGCGGCCGCGGGGCGCTGCGGATGGCCTTGGACTGCTCGACCGTGTTGGTGTAGGTCTCACCGGGATACTCGAGCGGCGACTCGCCCCCGCGCAGGAGGGTGGCCGTCTCCTCGTCGTACTCGTCGGTATGGCGCAGGTAGACGTCGCTGGCGCGCGAGGCCATGGGCGAGTCCAGGTAGAGCGGCAGGCGCGGGATGCGCCCGCTTCGGACCAGCTCGTCCAGGATCCAGACCAGCTCCTGGGTGCGACCGATGGCGAACGACGGCACCAGCAGCACGCCACGGTCGTCGGCCACCTCGCCGATTGCGGCTGCCAGCTCCTCCACCGCCGCCTGGTGCGACGCGTGCTCGCGGTCGCCGTAGGTCGACTCGACCAGCACGTAGTCGGCGTGCGAGAGCGGAGTCGGGTCGCGCAGGATCGGGGTGTCGGAGCGGCCCAGGTCGCCGGAGAAGACGATCGTGGTCTCCCCGGCGCCGTCCGTCACCCGCAGCTCGATGATCGCCGAGCCCAGGATGTGGCCGGCATCGTGGAAGGTGGCGAAGACTCCGGGCGTCACCTCGACCATGCGGCCGTATGCGACGTCGCGGAGCTGGCGGACGGTCTGCTCCACGTCGCGCTCGTCGTACAGCGCCGCGCGGGTCATGGTCATGCCGCGCGGCTCCTCGCGGCGCATCCTGGCCGGCACGTCGCCCTCGCCGGCGGCCGCCTCATCGGCCAGCTCCGCGTCGTGGGCGGCCGCCTGGTCCGGGTGGCGACGGCGCCAGCGGGCCTCGGCCTCGGCCTGGAGC
>JBOGSY010000170.1:0-4731 GCA_050691915.1 Candidatus Limnocylindria bacterium
CCATCGGCCAGCGCGGCACGGTGCCCGGCGACGTCCAGGGCCTCGACGGCGGCGCCAAGCCGCAGCCCCACGTCGTGGCGCTGGTACCAGGCCGGCGGCTCGGCCAGCGTCAGCTCGGCCGGCAGGTCGGCCTGCAGCAGCTCCTTGGAGAGCGGCGGCCGGTTGTAGGGAGGGATCGCCTCGTCGCCGACCAGGAGGATGGACCCGCTGAAGCCACGCCGGCGCAGCGTGCGGGCGCAGCGTGCCGCGGCGACCCCGCCGCCGACCAGGAGCACGTCGGCGTGCGGCGGATCCATCGGTCCCGGGCGGGCCTAGGCCAGGGAGCCGGGGAAGAGCGCCGGGGCCTCGCCCAGCTCGGATCGCAGCCGGCCGGGGGTGAGCTGCTCGCGCAGCAGGCGGGCGTAGCCGGTGGTCTGGCCCTGGGCGGCCAGCCAGGGAGCGATCAGCCGGCGGCCGAGCGTGTAGGCGAAGGGGTAGACGCAGCTGAACGGATCGCGCAGGCCAACCAGGTCGTGCTCGATCCGCGCCTCGGAGCGCAGCGCCAGCTCAGCCAGCAGCTGACGCACCTCGGCCTCCGGCAGGCCGTGCTGGTGGAGGGCCAGCCCGGCGTCGGCGGTCAGGTCGCGCAGGAGGTCGCGGGCCCAGCCCACGCTGACCTCGCGCTCCGCATCGGCGCTGGCGATGGGCAGGGCCAGGCGCTCCACCAGCCGGCGCAGCTCGGCACCCAGCTCCGCGTCGGTCATCACCACCTCGCGCGCCAGGTCGGCCATGCCCTCGCTGATGGAGATCTCCGGCGTGTAGAGGCAGGCCACCGCCGCCTCGTCCAGCCCCGCCTCGCGCCACAGGGCCTGCTCCTTGGTGGCGCGCTCCGCGTGGTGGCCCGGGTAGGCCTCGTGGGCGGCCAGGTAGACGACGGTGCCCAGCGTGGCCGGCAGGTCCAGGTTGACCTCGATCCTGGTGCGCAGGCCGCCCAGGTACGGAGCCGATGCGCCCCAGGGCCGGTCCTGGACCGCGACCACCTCGATCGACTCGGAGGCGGGGAGCCCGAAGTCCTCGGCCGTGCGACGGCGCAGCACCTCGGCCGCGGCCTGGATGGCCGGGATCAATGCCTCCGCAGGCACCCGGGTGGCCTCGTCGTGCGCCAGTAGCCGCTCGCGCAGCGATGGGCCGGACGGCAGCACGTCCGCCAGCACGGCGTGCGCGCGGGCGACGTCCTCGCCCGGGGTGGCGGCCGGCACCACGTCGAAGAGCGCCTCGACCAGGTCGGCATAGGCGATCTCCTCGCCGCCCAGCCGCCGGGCGGTGGCGCTCATGGCGCCCAGCTGGGCCATCAGCCAGGCGCGCCGCCGGGCGGCCTCGGGGCTGTCGGCCGGCAGCGAGGCGGCCATCTCGTGGAGCGCCACCGCCTCCATGTGCAGCTCCACCGGTGGCGCCGGCTCTTCGCCCGCGATCGCCTCGCGCAGCTCGGCCGGCCCCAGCCAGAAGTCCACATACCCGGGCAGGTGTCGACCCAGGCGCAGGGCCAGCGCCTGGTAGCGCCGCCCGATCTGGTCGCCCGCCATCTGCTCCATGTGATCATCCTAGCGACACCGTTTCGGCCGTTGACACCCATCCTCCCGGCCGGTACCGTCCCCCCAGCCATCCCCGGCCACCCGCAGGCGAAAGGAGCGCAGGACCGATGACCACCGTCCCGTTCGCGCGCCCTCGCCTGCCAGAGGCAGCGACCCGGCCCTGATCCGCCGAGGTTCATCCTTCGGTCCGCAACGGGCGCGCTCCACCCGCCCAGCCATTTCATCCTCGCGTGGAGATGCACCCTTGACCGTCGCACCCGCCTCGGCGGCCGCAGCCGCCCAGCTCTCCGGCACGATCCTGCGTGCGCGGAGCGGCTTCTACACCGTCCACACCACCGATGGCCGCCACCTCGAGTGCCAGCTCCGCGGCCTGCTGAAGAAGGACCGCCAGGCCACCGACCTGGCGGTCATCGGGGACCGCGTGCGCGTCACGCCGCTGAACGAGACCCAGGGGGTCATCGAGGTGGTGGAGGCCCGCGAGACCAAGTTCAGCCGGCGGCAGCCGGGGCCCCGGGGGGCCTGGAAGGAGGACCTGCTGGTCGCCAACGTGGACCAGGTCCTGGTCGTCTTCGCCTGCGCCGACCCGATGCCGCACCTCCGCATGCTCGACCGCTTCCTGGTGGTAGCCGAGCACAACGAGGTGCCGGCGCTGGTGGTCGCCAACAAGGTCGACCTGGTGGGGCTCACGCGGGCGCGCCAGGTCTTCGGCCCGTACGAGGGCATCGGCTACCCGGTCCACCTCGTCTCCGCCCGCGAGGGGCTGGGGATCGAGGAGCTGGCCGACCGGCTGGCGGGGCGCACCAGCGTGGTGACCGGGCCATCCGGCGTCGGCAAGTCGACCCTGCTCAACGCCATCCAGCCCGGGCTCCGGATCGACACCGGCGCGGTCAGCGATGCGCTGCACAAGGGGCGTCACACGACCACGACCGCCGAGCTGCACGCGCTGCTGGGCCCCGGCGAGGGCTACGTGGCCGACACGCCCGGGCTTCGCGAGCTGGGCCTGTGGAAGGTCCCGCCCGACGAGCTGGCGTGGAGCTTCCCCGAGCTGGTCCCGCACCTGGGATCGTGCGCCTTCAACGACTGCCGCCACCTGGAGGAGCCGCGCTGCGCGGTCCGGGCGGCGGTGGCGCGCGGCGAGGTGAGCGAGGCCCGCTACGACTCGTACCGGCGGCTGCTGCTGAACGAGGACTGACCCCGCCGTATGATGCGGGGCCCATGGAGATCGCCCCCGGCCTGCACTCGGTCAACCTGCTGGGCGCCCATGGCTTCGTGGCCTGCGAGCGGGAGCTGACCCTGATCGACGCCGGCCTGGTGGGCTCACGCCGGAGGCTGGAGCGCTACCTTGCGCCGCTGGGCCGATCGGTGAGCGAGCTGCGGCGGATCGTCTGCACCCACGCCCATCCGGACCACATCGGGGCCGTCCGCGAGCTGACCGTCGACACCGATGCCCAGGTCCTGCTGCACCCCGCCGACATCGCCGGCCTGAAGGTCGGCCTGCGCGAGGCGTGGTCGGACCGCGACCGCGACCGCGGCAAGCTGATCGCGTTCTTCACCCGCGGGCCGCATGCCGCGCTGCCGCTGGACGATGGTGACGAGCTCCCCGTCCTGGGCGGCCTGCGGGTGGTCCACACCCCCGGCCACACGCCCGGCAGCATCTGCCTCTACGCCCCGCGCCACCGGCTGCTGTTCAGCGGCGACGTGCTCCAGGTCATCCGCGGCAAGGTGACCTTCGCCAGCGCCATCTTCAGCTCGGACCTGCCCGCCGCGCGCGCCTCCGTCGCCCGGCTGGCGGAGCTGGACGTGAGCACCATCGCATTTGCCCACTACCCGCCCTGGCGGGACGATGCCAACGGCGTGCTGCGCAGCCTGGCCCGGCGCGCGGCCGCCATGGCGGCGGCACCCCTCTAGGTCCCTACAGGATCCCGCGACTCTCGAAGGCCGCCTGCGCATCGGCCGCCTCCGAGGCTCCGTACTGGTCGTCGACCGCATCCACGATCCTGCCCGCCAGCCCCGGCATGTCGCTCCCGACCCAGTCGAACTGGGCCAGCAGGATGGCGGTGTCGGCGTGCTCCTGGCCGATGGCGATGTGCAGGTCGTACAGGGCGTGCGACCAGATGCGGCCGTCGGCGTGGACCTGGCCCACCAGGTCGCCCGGGTAGAGGAGCGGCGCGTCGATCCGCCGCAGGCAGATGCCGTTGGCCGGGTTGCTGTCGTAGCTGGTCGCGTCCCACTTGGCGATGCAGGCCTCATCGAGCTGTGGTGGCAGGCCCAGCTGCGCGGCGACGGCCTTGCTGACGGTGAAGGCCCAGTAGTCCCCGAACCCCTCGCTGATGGCGCCCGCCTCCAGCGTGCCGAAGAAGTCCTCCGACTGGCTGAAGTGGATCTGGTGGCCGAGCTCGTGGAGGATCACGTCGCCGTCCTCGGCGTCGTCCACGCCGCCCTTGCCGAAGCGCATCTCGTCGCGGGGATGGGTGGTGGCGAAGGAGTTGTCGATGCCCCACTGGTTGATCCGGACGCGCTGCTGGTCGGCGTTGACCTCCGCAAAGGTCACGCCGTCGAAGCCCAGCGAGCGCAGGTAGAGCTCCGACTGGGTGACCCAGTAGTAGGCCATCACCTGTTCGAACCGATCGTCGTGGCGGGTGTAGTCGTAGCCCCCGGTCGGCTCGAAGGCAGGGTCGCCGGTGGACGAGACCACGATCGCGTAGTCGCCGCGCAGGTACCCGGAGCCGTCCAGGTGTGTGAGCGTGACCGCGATCCGCTCGCCGTTGAGCTCGTCGGAGTCGGCGTCCTTGGCATCGGTCAGGAAGATGTTGCCGCTGGTGGCCACCGGATTGGTGACGAACACCATGGCGGGTGCCGTGTCGCCTCGATCGGCCGGCTGTCTGGCCATGGCGGCGGCGGGGGCCAGCGTCAGGCTGGCGATGATCAGCAGGGCGAGCAGCAGGCGCGTACCGGATCGGCGGGGCATGGGTGGAGGGCCTCCTCAGGTCGGTTCATCGGCATGGCCGGGCAGCAGGCGGCGACGGTACGCCCGAGCCGATGCGGCCGTCAACGCGTCCGCCCCGCGGAGGGTTGCGGCCCCGCACCGGCCCAGCCGGGGTGTATCGGTCTTTCTTTTCATGCCACCTACGGCGTATCCTCGCCGCTCACTGAGGAAGAG
>JBOGSY010000171.1:0-4714 GCA_050691915.1 Candidatus Limnocylindria bacterium
CGGGAGGCTCCATGCAACCAGGCAGGCGGTGATGCCGGGCGGCGTCCGGCGCGCGATCATCGGCGGCGTCGCCGGGGCGGGTGCCGCGGCGCTCTCGGTATGGCTGGCGAACAGCAGCGGCCTGGCGGTCCCCTTCGTCTTCCCCGCCATCCTGGCGGTCGTCGGCGTCGGCCTGACCCTGGGCGCCGCCGCGGCGGTGTGGGCGTACGCCATCGCCACGATCACGATCGTGGGGCTGGCCATCCCGACCGATGGCAGCGTCATGCCGCCGGACGCCGCCTTCCGGGTCGTGGCCCTGGCGGCCGGCACGCCGGTGGTCATCCTGCTGATGATTTACGCCGAGCGGCAGCGCAGCGGCGCCCGCCAGGCACGCGACGAGAGCCTCGAGGCGCGGCGCCTGGCCGATGAGCAGCGCCAGGCCGCGGAAGCGGCTCGCCGCGAGCTGCAGCTCGCGGTGGCGCAGGTCGAGGAGGAGCGGGCCCGTCTGCAGGAGGTTGCCGAGGCCATTCCCGAGCCGCTCATCGTGTACGACCCAGACGGCCGCGGTCGCTATGCGAATCGGGCGGCCCTGCGGGTCTTCGGGCGCAGCTTCTACGATCGGGAGGTGGACGCCTGGGGCCGGCAGGCGATGCCGCGGGACGAGCGCGGCCTGCCGATGGCCCGTGACGAGTGGCCCCAGCTCCGGGCCCGGCGGCAGGCGGTCCGCCGCCGGATGACGGTCCGCCTGCCGATGTCGGGGCGCGACCTGCTGGTGGACGTGGAGGGCACGCCGATCCCGGATGGCGGCAGCGTGCTGCTGCTGCGCGACGTCGGCAAGGAGGTCGACGAGCGCCGCCGCCTGTCACGCTTCGCCAGCTTCGTGGCCCACGAGCTCCGCAACCCGCTGGCGGTGGCCAAGGCGCGCATCGAGCTGGCCAGCCGCGAGCCGGACCAGCCGCGCCGCGCCGTTGGGCACGAGCACCGCGCACTCGAGTCGGTGGACGCCGCGATCGGGATCCTCGAGCGGCTGGAGCTCTTCTCGCGCGCCGAGGCGGGACGGCTGGAGGCCAGCATGGAGAGCTTCGACCTGCGCGCGGCCGCCGGCGCGGCGGTTGAGCGGCTGCGGGCCCGAGGCAGCGCTCGGGAGGTCCGCGTGCTGAGCACGGGGCGCACATCGGTCGTCGGCGACCGCCGGCTGACCGAGCAGGCCATCACCAACCTGCTCACCAACGCCGACCGCTATTCGAAGCCGAGCGCCCCCATCGAGATCGAGATCAAGGCGGGCCAATGGTGGGAGCTCCGCGTGCGCGACAGCGGCCCGGGCATCCCGGACGACGTGGCCCAGGTGCTCTTCCGGGAACGCGTCAGCTCCGGTCGCGGCCTGGGGCTTGGCCTCTACCTGGTGAACGCGGCGATGGAGGCGCAGGGGGGCTCGGTCGAGCTCGAGGAACGCGCGCCACGGACGGTCTTCCTGCTGCGCTGGCGACGGACCCCGAGCCGGCCAGCGCCGCCGGGCGCCGACGGCCGGGAGGGGCAGGTTCCGGCCGAGGCGGAGGCTAGCCGGCCTCCGGCGCCGGCACCACCTCCACCGGTCCAAGCTCGGCCGCGCTGATCTCGTCGGCCACGCGCGGGGCGTCGCCCACGGCCAGGATCAGCAGCTCATCCGGCCGGATCAGGTCGCGGGCTGCGGCCAGCACATCGTCGGCGGTCACCTCCTCCAGGTGGCCGCGATAGGTGTGCCAGTAGTCGTCCGCCAGCCCGTAGACCGCCAGCGGCTCGATCGCCATGGCGACGCCGCCGGTCGTCTCGAAGCGGAGTGGGAAGACCCCGACCAGGAAGTCGCGGACCTCCGCCAGCTCGCGCTCCTCGGGCGCCGCCTCGCGGATCCGGTCGAGCTGGATCAGCATCTCGCGAATCGCGTCGGCGGTGACCTCGGTCTGGACGGCGGCCGCCGCGCTGAAGGGTCCCGCCGCCCGGCGCGGATCGAAGCCGGCGCGGGCGCCATAGGTGTAGCCCAGCTCCTCCCGCAGGCGCAGGTTGAGCCTCGACCCGAAGACGCCGCCCAGCAGGGCGCCCATCACCAGCGCCGGGAAGTAGCGCGGCGAGGTTCGCTCGATGCCCAGGTGCCCGATGCGCAGCTCGCTCTGGACCGATCCGGGGCGGTCGACGATGACCAGCCGCCTGGCGCCGCCCGGCGCCGGGTGCAGGGTCCGGTGCCCCGGGCCGGTGCCCTGCCAGTCGCCCAGCCGCATCTGGGCGGCGCGCATCACCGCCTCCGGATCGATGGAGCCGGCCACGATCAGGTGGGCGTGGCCCGGCTGCCAGTGGGTGGCGTGATGCGCGCGAACGTCGTCGAGCGCCAGGCCCGCCACCGTCTCCGGCGTGCCGGCCGACAGCCGGCGGTACGGGGTGCCAGCGTCGAACACGTGGTGCAGGAACATCTCCTCGGCCAGGCGACCGGGATCCGCCCGCGCCTGGAGGATGTCGGCCAACCGTTCGGCCCGCAGGCGCTCGAACTCGCGGGGGTCCAGGCGCGGCGCGCGCACCATCTCCGCCAGCAGGGCGATCCCGTCCTCCAGGTGCTCCGGCAGCGACTGGAAGGCGGCCCGCGCGGAGTCCCAGCTCGATTCGCTGCTGACCTCGATCCCCAGCCGTTCGGTCGCCTCAGCGAACGCGGACGCGTCCAGCCGGCGGGTCCCGGTGACCAGCAGGTGAGCCGTCAGCGCCGCCACGCCGGCGTGCGCCTCGTCCTCGGCCGCGGCGCCGGCGTCGACCAGGAGGTGGACGTTGGCCATGGTGGCCCCGGCGAGCGGCACCATCCAGACCGTCAGCCCGTTCTCCAGCCGCCGCCGGTCGAAGTCCGGGAAGCGATACGGGCGCGGCGCGCCCGGCGTCGGGCGCCGCGGGTTGAGGGCGGTGGTCATGCGGCCACTCCCGGCAGCTCGTCGGGCGGGGGCGCCTCGGCCGGAACGTAGGTCAGGACGAGGCGATTGTCGGCCCGCAGGGTGCCCGCCATGGCGGCCCGAACGCGATCACCGTCCACCGCCAGGTAGCGACTGACCTCGGTGTTGATGCGCTCCGGCTCGTCGAACAGGCAGGCGTACATCGAGAGCCGGTCGGCACGCTCGGCGATCCGCTCCAGGCTGGATTCCACCGCGGCCGCGTGCAGGTTGCGGACCCGCTCCAGCTCATCGTCGGAGGGGCCCTCGGCCGCCAGCCGGTCGATCTCGGCCAGCACCGCCGCCTCCAGCACCTCCGCGGCCACGCCCGGCCGCGCCGTGGCCCACAGCGTGAACATGGAGGCCCCGCCGACCACCGGGAACGGGAAGACGGTCACGTCCTGGGCCAGCTGCTGCTCGCGAACCAGGGCTCGGTACAGCCGCGAGGCGCGACCCACGCCGAGAAGGTCCGAGGCCACCGACAGCGCCTCGAATGCATCGGTCCCGAAGACAGGCATGCGGTGGCCCAGGTAGATCCGTGTCAGGGGCACGCGGTCCGGGACCACCTCGCGCAGCTCGGTGCCCAGGTGCGGCGGAATGGTCATGTCGGGGGGCGGCGGGAGGGAGGGATTGGCCGGGATCGGTCCGAAGTGACGCTCGATCATGGCCAGCGCCGTCGTCGCCTCGAAGTCGCCGGCCACGGTCAGGACCGCGTTGTTGGGCGCGTAGTAGGTTGCGAAGAACTCGCGGACGTCATCCAGGCCCGCGGCGTCCAGGTCCTCCATGGAGCCGATGGGCGCGTGGTGGTAGCGGTGGCCCTCCGGGAAGAGCAGGCCCTGGATCCGCTCGTCCCAGGTGCCGTACGGCTGGTTGTCGACCGACCAGCGGCGCTCGTTCTTGACCACTTCGCGCTGGTTGTCGAGCTTCTCCTGGGTCATGGCCGGCAGCAGGCTGGCCAGGCGATCCGACTCCAGCCACAGGCCCAGCTCCAGCTCGTGGCTGGGCAGCGTCTCGAAGTAGTTGGTGCGGTCCAGCCAGGTGCTGGCGTTCAGCGTGCCGCCGGCGGCCTGCACCAGCGCGAAGTGCTCGCCCTTGGCGACGTGCTCCGAGCCCTGGAACATCATGTGCTCGAAGAGGTGGGCGAAGCCGGTCCGCCCCGGCTTCTCGTGCTTGCTGCCCACGTCGTACCATAGGTTGACGGCCACGATCGGGGCGCGATCGTCGAGCGACAGGATGACGCGCAGGCCGTTCGGCAGGCGGTGGCGCTGAATGGGGACGTGCGGCACGTCGGGTCCTCGGCGGGGCTGGTGTCGGGGTGGGCCCATGGCGGGCGGTGAGAGGCTACCACGGTCCCGGGACAGACGACGCCGGTGCGACGGGGGCCGCCCGCCAGCTGGCACGCCGCGTGCCGTTTGATTGCTGGGCCGGAGCCAGCACGGGACCTTCACATGCGCATCGCACAGGTGGCACCGCTCATCGAGAGCGTGCCGCCCCGCCTGTACGGCGGGACGGAGCGGATCGTCTCGCACCTCACCGAGGAGCTGGTCCGCCAGGGCCACGAGGTGACCCTCTACGCCAGCGGCGACTCGGTGACCGCGGGGCGCCTGGTCCCGCTCACGCCGCGGGCGCTGCGCCTCGACGCGTCGGTCACCGATCCGGTGGCCCACACCGTGGTCCTCCTGGAGCGCGTTATCGGCGACGCGGCGCGCTACGACGTCATCCATTTCCACATCGACCACATCCACTACCCGCTCATCCGGCGGCTGCAGACCCCGTCGGTGACGACCCTGCACGGG
>JBOGSY010000172.1:0-4710 GCA_050691915.1 Candidatus Limnocylindria bacterium
GGTCAGCGCCTAGGCGGTCCTCGCTGGGTCGCCGCCTGGGCATGGGCCGGCGCGACCGCTGTGGCGGCCGTGCTGGTGGGTGCCGTCCTGGCGGCCCAGCTCGTCATCCCGGTCCTCAGGGGCACGGGTGGTGCGGCGACGGCATCGCCCACCGCGTCGGCCGGCTCCGAACCCGCCGGGGAGATTCCGGCGGACATGGGCGGCTGGGCCGCGGCCGCGGCGGAGAGCATCTGGCAGCACCTCGACCGCCCCGGCCTCCGGCCGGAGATGCCGCTCGTCCGCCTGGAGCGCTGCGGCGACACCGCGCTCGCCTTCTATGCCGTCGACCCGACCGCCGCAGCGCCCTTCGTCTTCGGCCTGGGCGACTACCGGAGCGAGCCGTTCGAAGCCGGTTTCGGCGGCGTCGCCTCGTCGGTCGACGAGCCGGAGGCCGGGTACGCCCGCACCCAGCGTGAACCGTGCGTCGTGGAGCTCGACCTGGCGCCGCGGCCGGCGGCGGTCCTGGCGGCCTACCTGGCCACCGACCCGCAGGTGACCGATGCGACCGTGCTGGCAACCAAGCTGGTCACGCTGGACGTGGCCCTGGCCTATGTCCACGAGGTGCGCGAGGACCGGCCGCACCAGCAGGTGCTCGTCCTGCGCCGCGACGGTGACGGCTGGGCGGTGACCGGGGCGCAGGGCGGCGACCTGCCGGTGCTGCCGGCGGCGGCCGGCGTCACGCCGCTGGGCACGGCCAAGGGAATGCCCGATGACCGGCCGGCAGCGGTCGGCAGGACCGATGACGAGCGCGTCGTGGCGGTCGAGCTGGACTTCGACGGCTTCCCGCACCGCTATCCGGTGCAGGACGGAGCGTTCGTGGTCCAGCTGCCGCCCGGTACCGGGTTCGCCCTGTCCTATCGCCTGCTGGACGCCGACGGAACGGTGGTCAGCGCAGGAGTCTCACAGCCATGACTCGACGATCCGGGCAGAGCCGGCGGGCCATCACCGCCCTCGCTCCGCTAGGCCTGGCGGCGCTGGCCTTCGGCCTGTGGTGGGTCAGCGACCGGTTGGTCCAGGTGGGTCCCCTCGACCGTGCGGCCTTCGGCTGGCTGGTGGTCGTCCCGGTCTGGGCCGCCACGCCGGTCGTCGCCGCCCTGGCCTGGCGGCGCCTCACCGCCGCCGCGCTCGGGGCGGCGGCGCTGGTCCTGGCCTGGACGGTGGGCATCGCCGCGGCCGTGCTCTTCTGGCTGGGGGTCGCCGACTCGTCCTGCGACTTCGGAGCCGTGCGGGCGCCGATCGACTGGGTGCTGCCGTCGGCCGTCGTCGGCATGGTCATCGGGGGCGGCCTGGCCCTCGGCGGGCTGGCTGCATCGATCCTCGCCCGGCGAGGGCACGGCTGGTGGGCCGTGGCGACCGGCGCCGGGTCGGCGGTGGCGGTGCTCTTCCTGGCCGTCCTGGTCGCCACCTCCTTCATCGTCACCGGAGGCTGCCAGCGCCCACCGATCTGAGTGCGCGCTCGGGGCTTGGCAGCACCCGCTACGATGAGCGCCAGCAGGGACGCGACGCGGCGCCGGGCGAGGATCGTTCCCTTCACCCGGCGGCACGACCGAGATCCGGTCGGCACGGCCTCGCGTCGCACTGGGAGGTGGAGCTTCGAATGCGCAAGAGACGTCTGGCGTTCCCCGCCGTTCTCGTCGGCATGGCACTGATACTGGCGGCCTGTGGCGAGGCCGCCACCACCGAGCCCTCGGCAAGCGCTGCCGCAAGCGCGGGCGACGCGACACCGGTGCCCACCCAGGCGCCCCCGCCACCGGGCGGACGGCTTGCCCTGGTCCTCAGCCGCGACCAGCTGATCTGCGGCGTCAACGACGGCCTGCCCGGCTTCGGCTTCCTGGACGACAGCGGCGAGAACGCCGGCTTCGACGTGGACTTCTGCCGCGCCATCGCGGCGGCGGTGCTGGGCGATCCGACCAAGGTCGAGTTCCGGCCGGTCAGCGCGGATGGGCGCTCGACGGCCCTGCAGAGCGGCGAGATTGACGTCCTCATCCGCAACACGACCTGGACCGTCACCCGCGACACGGACTGGGGCCTGTTTGCGCCGACCACGTTCTATGACGGCCAGGGCATGATGGTCCGCACCGATGCGGGCATCGACACGCTCGCCGATCTCGACGGCGCCACGATCTGCGTTCAGACCGGCACCACCACCGAGCTCAACCTGGCGGACGTGTTCCGGGCCGAGGACATCGCCTTCACCCCGCTGCCGTTCGGGGATGACGCCCAGACGTACGCGGCCTACGACGACGAGCAGTGCGATGCGGTCACCAGCGACCGCTCCCAGCTGCTCGCCCAGCGGACCGCGCTGAGCAGCCCGGACGACCACGTCATCCTGGACGCGGTGATGTCCAAGGAGCCGCTGGGCCCAGTGGCGCCACTCAACGACGACGCCTGGTTCAACGTGGTCAAGTGGGTCGTCTACGCCACCATCCAGGCCGAGGAGTCGGGGATCACCCAGGACAACGTGGCCGACATGGTCGGCAGCGACGACCCGGTCGTCGACCGCCTGCTCGGCGGCGAGGGTGACAAGGGCCTGGGCCTGGATCCCGACTGGGTGGTGGACGTGATCTCGGCGGTGGGCAACTACGGCGAGATCTACGACCGCAACCTGGGTCCCGGCACGGCGTTCGAGCTCGAGCGCGGGCCGAACGCCCTGTACGTCGACGGTGGCCTGCTGTACGCACCGCCGTACCGATAGTCGAACCTGGAGCCTCGGGACGGGCGCCTGCTCCGTCCCGAGGCTGACCTTCCCGGGCAGATGACCCACGCTGGAGATCCCCAGCATCAGCATGCGGCGGTGCCGCCGTGGCGCGACGTCCGCGTGCTCCGGGTGGCCGCCCAGGTGGCCGTCCTGCTGGCCGTGGGCCTTGGGGTCGGCTACCTGCTGAACAACCTGGTCACCGCCATGGACCAGCGCGGCCTCTCGTTCGGCTTCGACTTCCTGGACCGGCGCGCCGGGTTCGAGATCGGCGAGAGCCCGGTCCCGTACACCGCCGACGACACCTACGGCCAGGCCTTCCTGGTCGGAGTCCTGAACACGCTCTTCATCAGCGTGGTCGGGATCATGCTGGCCACGGTGCTGGGCGTGATCCTGGGCGTGGCCCGGCTATCGCCCAACTGGCTGGTGAGCAGGGTCGCCGCCGCCTACGTGGAGGTCATCCGCAACACGCCGCTGCTGGTCCAGCTGTTCATCATCTTCTTCGTCGTCCTCCTCCAGCTGCCGCCGGTGCGCGACACGTTCGCCCTGCCCGGGTCCATCTTCCTCAACCAGCGCGGCCTCTTCCTGCCGGGACCCCAGGTGGCGTCGACCTTCGGCGCCTGGCTGGCGATCCTGGGCGCCGGCCTGGCCGTGGCCGTCGCCGCGCGGGTGCTGGCCGCCCGCCGCGAAGAGGCGGGGCGCCCCGGGCACCACCTGGGGCTGGTCGGGCTGCTGGTCTTCATCGGCCTGGCCGTCGCCGGCTGGAACCTGCTCGGAACGGCGCCCCTGACCTTCGACCTGCCGGTGCGCGGCCGGTTCAACTTCACCGGCGGGCTTGCCCTGTCGACCTCGTTCACCGCGCTGCTGGCGGGCCTGGTGATCTACACCGCCGGCTTCATCGCCGAGGTGGTCCGCGGCGGCATCCAGGCGGTGCGTCGCGGCCAGCTGGAGGCGGCCAGGGCCCTGGGCCTGTCCGATCGCGACACCCTGCGGCTGGTCGTCTTCCCCCAGGCCCTGCGGGTCATCGTCCCCCCGCTGACCAGCCAGTACCTGAACCTGGCCAAGAACTCCAGCCTGGCCATCGCGGTGGGCTATCCGGACCTGTTCAAGGTGGGGAGCACCATGGCCAACCAGACCGGCCAGCCGGTGCCGGTCATCGCCCTGGTGATGGGGACCTACCTGGCCCTGAGCCTGGTCACCTCGCTGCTGATGAACATCTACAACCGGCGGGTCCAGGTGCTGGAGCGCTAGAGACCGATGACCACCGATACCCTTCCCCCTCCCAGCATGACCGTCGGCAAGGTCGCCTGGCTGCGCAAGAACCTGTTCTCCAGCCTGCTCAGCTCGCTCATGACCGGGCTGATCGCCGGCCTTCTGCTGGCGTTCGCCATCACCGTCGGCGAGTGGGCCCTGAGCGAGGCGCGCTGGGACGTGGTGACGCGCAACCTGCGCCTGCTGCTGATCGGGCAGTACCCGGCCGACCAGGCCTGGCGGATCTGGCTCAGCCTGCTGCTGCTATCGAGCCTGACCGGGGTGTCGGCCGGCATCTTCGGCCGGACGACCCGCGCGCTGGCGGTCTCGCTCTCCGTCTTCCAGGCGATGCTGGCCGCCCTGATGGCGGTGTCACCGGTCGGGCCCCTGATCACCATCGGGATGGCGGTCAATGCCGGCCTGGTGTGGATTGGGCTGGTGGCCGGGCTGCGGAACCTGGTCCCGCGCCGGGCGCTGGTCATCGCCTGGGTCCTGTCGCTGCCGGTCACCCTCGTCCTGCTGGGCGGGATCGCCGGCACGCCGCTGCCGGCGGTCGGTTCCAACCTGTGGGGCGGGCTGCTGCTGACCGTCCTGCTGGCGGCCGTCGGCATCATCCTGTCGTTCCCGCTGGGGGTCCTGCTGGCCCTCGGCCGCCGCAGCGCCCTGCCGGCGATCCGCATCCTGAGCACCGCCTACATCGAGCTGATCCGAGGCGTGCCGCTGGT
>JBOGSY010000173.1:0-4697 GCA_050691915.1 Candidatus Limnocylindria bacterium
GCGGATCGCGGAGGCACTGCACATCAGCGAGAAGACGGTGAGCGTGCACGTGGGCAACATCACCGGCAAGCTGGGCGTCGCCAACCGGCTGGAGGCGGCATCGGTCGCCATCCGCCTGGCGATCTCGGCCGAGCCCGCGCAGGTCCGCGCCTAGACCCATCCGCCCGGGCCGCGGCCGTGCGGTCGTGCGGCCGTGCAGCACAGCCGACACCCCACACGGCGCGGGCTGGTCCGGCAGGCTCCGACGCCCCGAATCTGGCTCAGATCTTGCAGCCGCCAAGCGGTTGGCGGGGGCGTGAAGAAGTTGTCTGGTGATCCGCTCCGCGGAGGGAGGCCCTCGTGACCCGGCGCGTCGCATCCCGTTCGTCTCAACCCTTCGTCCTGGCAGTCGCGCTCGCGCTGCTGCTGGCTTCGCCTGCGGCCGTCGGCGGCCACGAGGACGAGAACGGCGTCTCGCTGGATCCCGCCCACAACCTTCCCCTGCCCTGCGAGGCCGTCGGCTCGCCGGGGCTGGCGCCGCGATCGGCCAGGAACATCGCCCACCTGGCCAACGTGTGCGGTTTCGTGGGGACCGATATCGAGTTCCAGTCGCGGACGGCGGCGGACGGATCGGTCCATGACTACGCCTTCCTGGGCACCATGGGAGCCGGAATGCGGATCTTCGACATCACCGACCCGGCCCACCCCTTCATCGCCGGCCAGTACACCGATCCGGGCTGGCAGAACGATGTCCAGGTCCGCGGCGACATCGCGGTGACCGCCTTCGACCCGCTGGTGGTCGGGCCGCACGTTTCGGCCTGCCTGCGCCAGAAGCAGCCGACCGGCGTGCGCCAGGGCGGCGTGGACATCGTCCACCTCGTGTACGACCCGCAGAGCGCCACCTTCAGCACCGCGCTGCACGACTGCTACGTGGTCCAGACCACCAACCAGGGGGCCCACAACTCCACGCTGCATCCGTCCGGCGAGTGGCTTGCCATCAACACCACCGTCTCCGGCGTGGAGGTGGTGGACCTGCGCGCCTCTCCGGTGAGCATGGTCCGCAAGATCCCGACGCCGGTGACCGGCTCCGCGCACGACACCTCATTCTCAGCCGATGGGAACACGATGTACGCCGCCAGCACGGGGTTCGGCACCTATGTCGTGGACGTCTCGGACATCTTCGCCCGTGACGCCACCCGGGTGGCCCTGATCCCTAACAACTCGCAGCCGGGCGGGTCGGGCAACATGCGCAACCTGACCGTCTCCCACCAGGCCGATGTCACCTCCGACGGCCGAATCCTGGTCTTCACCGATGAGCGCGGCGGCGGCCTCTCGAACACCTCGTGCAACACCGACCCGGAGGGGATCATCGGCGGCATGCATTTCTGGTCGGTCGAGGACCCGGCCCAGCCGAGCCGCCTGGGGACCTGGTTCTACCCGAACCCGCTGCTGGCGGTGGATGCGCTGGATCCGCTGATCGCCGGCATGGGCCGGACCGAGCGGGGCTGCACCATCCACGTCTTCCGCAACGGCGGCAATGGTTCGGCTGGCCCCGGCGCGGCGGCGCCCGGCTTCGACGGCGTCTCGTCGCTACCGGTCGACCAGGCCGTCTCCGCCCACTACGGGGCGGGGGTGTGGTGGATCGACTTCGGGTCCGCGCCCTCCGCGACCGACGGCATCGCGGAGCACCCGCAATCCGACTGGGGCAACACCCTGGGCTGGAACGTCATGCCCGGCGCCGACACGTGGTCGGCCAAGGAGTACAAGGGCTTCATCTACGCCGGCGACATGACCCGTGGCTTCGACGTCTATTCGTTCACCGACTGCTCGGGGCTGGGCTGCATCGTCAACCCGGCCAACACGCCCGGCTCGGCCGGTGGGGGTGGGCAGCTGGAGGGCGAGCTGGGCGCGTTCACCATCCTGCGCGGCACGGCGGTGGGCGGCCAGGCCCAGTTCGGCTTCGACGTCTCCCACGCGCTCGGCGCGGCCTCGCCCAAGGGCGACCTCACCTTCCGCGACCGCGACACCGGCAAGCGGGTGCAGGCCTCCGCCATCGACTCGCTGACGATCGAGGGACCGCGCGCCACGATCACCGGTCGCGCCACCGTGGACGGGGCGCCCGGCGTGGCCTTCTTCGTGGAGGTCGAGGACCTGGGCAAGGCCGGGGCCGATACGTTCCGCATCGTCACCGCGGACGGCTACGCCGCCTTCGGCGTCGTGGAGAAGGGCAACCTCACCGTTGAGGGCGGCGGCCTGCCGCTCGGGTTCCTGGTGGTCCTGGGGGCCGCACCGCTGGCCGTGATCCTTCGGCGGCGCAGCGGGTAGGCGCCGGCCGGTCCAGCTGGCCGTCCCCTGACCCTGCGCTGTCAGACCCCGGTCGTGCGGCCGTGCGGTCGTGCGGTCGTGCTGCACAGCCGACCCTCGACGCGGCGCTACACTCGCGCCTTCAACCAGCCCTGGACCAATGAACGCCCATGCACGCTCCAGTCCAACCCATCAACATCTGATGAGCAAGCAGCCCATCCTGCCGCCGGGGCCGCCGGACTTCCCGTTCGCCTGGGAGGAGCCCGCCGACGCGGAGCTCTCCTGGGAGTTCGACAACATGCACTGCCCCACCGCGCTGGCGCCGCTGGCGGCGGACTACCTGCAGGCCATCGCCCAGGGGTTCGAGTACCGATACTTCCGGCTCGACCAGCCCATCCAGATCCTGGCCCGGGTGTGGAACGGGTACGGCTACTTCGGGGTCCGCTTCGGCGTCCCGGAGGCGGATCGGCCGGCCATGTTCGAGCGCGTGATCGATGCGCGGCGACGGCTGATCGCCACCACGGCGGACTACTGGACCGGGCGGGCTATCCCGGAGCTGCGCGAGTCGTATGCCGCCGTCGATGCGGTCGACGTCCAGGGCATGGAGCCGGAGCGGCTGGCCGCGGCGTGGGACGCGGCCTGGGAGCGGATCTATCGGGCCTGGCGCATCCACTTCTTCGTGATCACCGGTGCCTACCAGGCGCTGGACGACCTGGCGGAGCGGTACGAGGCGCTGGTGCCCGGCGCTCCCCCGGGCGATGCGCTGCGGCTGATCCAGGGTAACGTGACAGAGCTCCAGGACGTGGGCGAGGGACTCGAGCAGCTCACGGACCTGGCCGCCGATGACCCGGCGACAGCCGCCTGGCTGCGGGACGGCGCTCACGGCGACCCGCCGGCCGAGACGCCCTTCGCCGTCGCGCTGGATGACTACCTGGACCGCCACGGCCACCTGGGCCAGGGCTGGGACGACCTGCAGCTCGCCTCCTGGCGGGAGGAGCCACGTCGCCTGCTGAGCGACGTCGCCAAGCGCCTGGACCAGCCGAGCGAGCGCGCCGCAGATCGGCGCCGGCGCCTGGCGGAGGAGGCGGAGGCGCTCCACCAGGAGCTGCGCGCCCGGCTGGCCGACCGACCCGAAGAGCTCGCCGAGTTCGAGGAGCTGCTGGGCCACGCGCGAGACATCGGTCCCATCACCGAGACGCACAACTACTGGATCGACCGCATGGCGCAGGCCTGCCTGCGCCGCTTCGTCGTGCGCATCGGTCACCGGTTGGTGGCGTTGGGGGCCTTCGACAGGGCCGATGACGTCTTCTACCTGCGCAAGACCGAGGTTCGCGACCTGCTGGGCGACCCGCAGGACAGGACCGAGCTGATCGAGCGGCGGCGGCTGGAGCACGCCCGGCAGCGCCGCATCACGCCGCCGCGGTGGGTCGGGATGCCGCCGGACGAAGGCGGCAGCGGCCGGTTCGAAACGCCGGAGGCGATCGCCCAGGTGCCGGACGAGGTCCGCGGCGTGGGTGCCTCGGCCGGTGTCGCGCGTGGGCCGGCGCGGGTGGCGTTGGGCGAAGCCGATTTCGACCGGATCCAGCGCGGCGACGTGATCGTGTGCCCCTCCTCCAACCCCTCCTGGGTGCCACTCTTCTCCATCGCGGCCGGCCTGGTGACCGATACCGGCGGGGTCCTGTCGCACGCCGCCGTGGTGGCCCGCGAGTTCGGCCTGCCGGCGGTGGTGGGCACCCGCGACGCGACCACGCGGATCGCCGACGGCCGGATGGTGGAGGTCGACGGCGCGACCGGGATCGTCCGCCTGCTGTGAGCCGGGAGCCCAGGGAGGGGCATCGGCTTCTGAACCCGCCCGTGCTGGGGGTGGCCAGCGGCGCCATCCTGGTTCCACTCAACTCGACCATGTTGGCGGTGGCGCTGCCCAGCGTGATGGCGGAGTTCGACGTCTCCGCCGCGGCGGTCGCCAGCCTGGTCACCGTGTACCTGGGCTCCGTGGTGATCGCACTGCCCCTGGCCGGCGCGCTGGGCGACCGGTTCGGCCACCGGCGCATCTTCCTGCTGGGCGTGGTGGCTTTCGCGGCAGCCTCCCTCCTGGCCGCGGCGGCCGGCGCCTTCGCCATGCTGCTGGTGGCGCGCGTCCTGCAGGCGGGCAGCGGCTCCCTGATCTCCACCAGCTCACTGGCCCTGGTCCGGGCCGCATCGCCGGCGGCCAGGCGCGGGGCGGCGTTCGGCGTCTTCGAGATGCTGGTGAGCACCAGCGCCGCGGTCGGGCCGTTCGTCGGTGGCCTGATCGTGGCGGCCCTGGACTGGCGATGGACCTTCCTGCTGGCGGCGCCCGTCGCCACGGTGGCCGCGCTGAGCGTGGGACTCTGGCATCCGCAGGCGGCCCGGGCGGACGGCGGGCGCTCCCCCGC
>JBOGSY010000174.1:0-4688 GCA_050691915.1 Candidatus Limnocylindria bacterium
CCGCCAGCCCGTCGCCCACCCCTGCGGCCAGCCCATCGCCGTCGCCCACCCCTGTCCCGCCGCCCGCGGGCCGCATCCTGTTCCGGGACGCCGCGCTGGCCGACGGGCGCTCGGCGACGCTCGAACGTGGGGTCAGCGTGCTGGTCGACGCCGGCCGGATCGCCTGGATCCGCCCGGTCGACGGCGAGGAGGACCCCGGCGGCGCGGAGGTGGTGGACGCCTCGGGGGCCACTATCGTGCCCGGCATGGTCGACGGGCACGCCCACGTCACCAGCCCCGGGGGCGCGCACTGGATCGAGCGCTTCGCGGACCCGCCGGAGCGCCTGGCCGCGTACGCGGAGGCCAACGGCAGGCTGGCCTGGGGCGCAGGCGTGCGGTGGCTGCGAGACGTCGGCTCGCCCACCCGGCCCGATCCGGTGGACGGCCGCGAGCGCGCGCTGGCGATCGGCATCCGCGACCGATGGCGTGGCCGGCCCGGATTTCCGGCGATTCGGGCGGCCGGCACCTGGCTGACCCGTGCCGGGGCGCTGCCGATCGGGCGCGGCGCCGACGCGCGGAACGCGGACGAGCTGCTGGCCGCGGCGCTGCGCCAGCTGGACGACGGCGCCGACCTGGTCAAGCTCTACCTCGACGGCCCGCAGGCCGGCGTCTCACCCTGGAGCGCGGCGGAGGTGCGCCGCGTGGTCGAGGTCGCCCACGGACGTTCGGCGCGGGTCACGGCCCACGCCGGCCACCTGCACGCCGCCCGGGTGGCTGCGGATGCCGGGGTCGACGCGATCGAGCACGGCTTCGTCCTGGATGCCGCGGTCGCCGGCCTCATGGCGCAGCGCGGGATCATGCTGGTCTCGACCCTCACCGTGTTCCGCTCCTGGATCACCTTCGGACAGACGACCCGCATCCCCAACTTCGCAGGCCCCGGCCGCCCGGCCGTATGGCAGGGGCAGCTGGAGGCCGCCGAGTCGAGCATCCGCATCGCCCGCGCGGCCGGGGTGGCGATCGCCGCAGGCACCGATTTCGGGGGCGGCTCGGCGCGCGCCAACCAGCTGGCCTGGGAGGTGGAGTCGCTGGTGGCGGCCGGCCTGGAGCCGGTCGAGGCCCTGGCCGCGGCCACCTGGCGCGGCGGCGAGCTGCTGGGCGAGCCGGACGCCGGCGTGATCCGCGAGGGCGGGCCGGCGGACTTCTTCCTGGTCCACGGCGACCCGCTGTCGGACCCCGCCGTCCTGTGGCGCGTCTGGCGCCACGCCTGAGCGTTATCCGCCCTGGTCGTCCCCCAACCGGTGCCGGGCGACGAAGGCGGCCGCCTGGGCGCGGCGCTGGAGGTTGAGCTTGGATAGGATGCTGCTGACGTAGTTCTTCACAGTCTTGTCGGAGAGGAAGATCTCGCCCGCGATCTCCTTGTTGGTCTTGCCGTCGGCCACGAGCATCAGGATCTTGCGCTCCTGGGCGGTCAGGTCCGACAGTTCGTCGCGCGCCGCGCCGCTGGCGACCCGGCGCACGCGCTCCAGCACACGCTCGGTGACCGCGGGGTCCAGCAGCGAATCACCACGGCCGACCGATTCGAGGGCGGCCACCAGGTCGCGGCCGCGCACCTGCTTGAGCAGGTAGCCGCTGGCGCCGGCGATGATGGCCGAGAGCACCGCCTCTTCATCCGGATAGCTGGTCAGCATGACCACCCGCGTCTCGGGGAACTCGGACCGGATCTCGCGGCAGGCCTCGATCCCGGAGCCATCCGGAAGCCGCACGTCCATCACCACCAGGTCCGGGACGAAGCGACGCGCCGCCGCCAGCGCCTCGCCCACCGAGCCCGCCTCGGCCACCACCTCGAACTCCTCGCGCCGTCCGAGGAGCGCCACCAGGCCCTGGCGCACGACCTCGTGGTCGTCGACGACCAGGATGCGCAGGGGTCGCTGGGCAGGACGCTCGTCGTCCGACATCAGGCTTCAGCCTCTTCGTCGCCCGCCTCTCGGAGCGGCAGGGTGATGATGATACGGGTACCGGCCCCGGGCTCGCTCGCAACGGTGAGGGTACCGCCCAGGCGCTCCGCGCGGCTGCGAATGTTCACCAGACCATGGTGTCCTGCACGCGCGACCGCGCCCGGATCGAACCCGCGTCCGTCATCCACGATCTCCAGCCGCAGGAGCCCGTCGTCCACCCGGCCGATGACGGTTGCCCGGCTGGCGGCAGCGTGGCGGACGGCGTTGCTCAGCGCCTCGCGCACGATGCTCAGCACGTCGGTCAGCGCCTGCACCCCCACCGACGCGGCGGGATCCACCTCGATCTCGACCGGCAGGGAGGTGTTCATCCGGACCTCGGCGGCCAGTGCGCCCAGGGACGTGCCCAGGTCTCCGCTGTCCTGCCCGGGCGGCCGCAGGATGTAGATGAACTCGCGGATCTCCCCGATGGTGGCGTTCAGGGTGTCGATCGCCGTGTCGACCCGGCGAGCCGCTTCGCCGGCATCGGTCTCCACCATCTCCGGCACGTCGTCCAGCGACAGGTTCACGCCGTAGATGCGCTGGATGATCCGGTCGTGCAGGTCGCGACCGATGCGCTCGCGCTCCTCCACCACGATCAGCTGCTGGACCCGCTCGTGGAGCCTGGCGTTCTCGATGGCGATGCCGGCGTGCAGGGCGAACCGCTCGACCAGCTCCTGGTCGGCGCGGTCGAACTCCCGGCGCCCCATCTTGTCGGTCAGGTACAGGTTGCCGACGGAGCGGCCGCGGACCGTGATCGGCACGCCCAGGAACGAGTGCATCTCCGGGTGGTGCGGCGGGAAGCCGTGGCGGCGCGGGTCGGCGGCGATGTCGGGGATCCGGAACGACGCATTCTCGCGGATGATCAGGCCAAGCAGCCCGTGGCCGCGCGGCAGCGCGCCGATCCGGCGCCGCGTCTGCGGATCGATGCCGCTGGTCAGGAAGGCCAGGATCGCCCCGTCCTCGCCCACGATCCCCAGCGCCGCATACCGCGCGTCGGCCATCTCCGCCACCCGGTCCACGATGAGCTGCAGGACGTGCTCGATGCTGAGGACACCGGCGATCCCGCGCACTGCGGCGTCGAGCGCCGCCAGGCTGGCCTCCGCGTGCGCCGCACGCTGGAGCGCCCGCGCGGCGAGCACGGCGACCTCGATCTGCGCCCCGACCTCGAGGGCACGTTCGGGATCGGCGTCCACCCAGGCCCGTGCCAGGCGCACGTCGCCCTCGCCGGAGAGCGGCACCTCCCGCCCGCCCGCCCTGCGTTCCAGGCTGCCCCACCCGACGGTGGCCCGGGGCAGGGGATCCGCCTCCTCGAGCGACAGTCGCAGGCCGCGGACACTCGTTCGTGCCCCGAGCTCAGCCAAGGCCGCGCCGACCGCCGATGTCGACCGTTCGCCGCCGTCGCCCGCCATGCGGCGCAAACCATCGACGAGCGACTGCAAAGGCGCGGGTGAGCTCGGCATCGTCCTGCACGATACCCCAGCGGTCACGCTCTCCCGCATGCGGTGCGGAAGGAGGGTGGCCGAGGCCAGCGTGGCGACACCCTGCCGGATGGCCCGTCCAGGCCGGCCCGGAAGGTGACGATCGGCACATTACAGGTGCGTCGCTAGAGGCTTACCACAGTACCAAGCAATTTCGAAGAGGCTGAGGAGGCCTGCAGCACGTGGCCAGGTTGGTCGTGATCGTCAGCGCGGTGGCGTCCGTGCTGCTCCTGTCGATGATCTACGCGCGGATGGCGCCCGCACCGGTTGTCGGCGGAAACCTCGGCTCGCCCGAGGCGAGCGCACCGGGCTCCATGGACCATGGAGGCCCGTCCGCGACTGATGCGAGCGTGGCGCAGGATCCCGAGGCGCCGGCCTACCTGCCGCGCGACGCTGCGGCTCCCGCGCTGCTCGAGGGCGACGTGCACGATATCGACCTGTACATCATCGAGCAGCCGATGACCGTGGCCCCCGGCTTCGTGCAGACCGTGTACGCGTTCGGCTCCACGCCGGAGACTGCGAGCGTCCCGGGCCCGGTGATCCGCGTCAAGGTGGGCGACACGGTGCGCATCCACCTCAAGAACCCGGACACGAACGTCATGCCGCACTCGGTGGACTTCCACGCCTCCCTGGTGGCCTGGAACGACGAGATGACCGACATCAACCCGGGCGAGGAGAAGCTCTACGAGTTCACGGCCGAGTACGCGGGCGTCTTCATGTACCACTGCGGGACGGCCGGCGCGCTGAGCCACATGTTGAACGGCATGTACGGGCTCATCATCGTGGAGCCGGCGCAGGGCCTGGCGCAGGTCGACCGCGAGGTGTTCATCGTCCAGAACGAGTGGTACCTCGGCCCGCAGGGCCAGACCGGCAACCTGACCAAAGCCAACGACACGGTTCCGGCGCCGGACTTCGTGGTCTGGAACGGCATCGCCAACCAGTACAAGGACAACCCGATCCAGGTCGAGACCGGCGAGACGGTGCGCGCCTTCGTCCTCAACGCAGGGCCGAACATCGACTCCTCGTTCCACGTGGTGGGCACCATCTTCGACGAGGTCATCAAGGAGGGCGTCGCGCTGCGGCGCGGAAACGATGGCAACTGGGGCGCGCAGGCCGTTGACCTCTCGCCGGCCCAGGGCGCGATCGTCGAGTTCCACTTTGCCGAGGATGGGCTCTACCCGTTCGTGACCCACGCCTTCAACTTCGTGGCCCACGGGGCGCTCGGCCTGTTCCAGGC
>JBOGSY010000175.1:0-4686 GCA_050691915.1 Candidatus Limnocylindria bacterium
GTCCACGCCGCCGCCGACCTGCTGGCCGCCGCCCCGACGCGGGCCATCGGCCATGCCAAGCGGCTCATCAACCGGGCGGAGGACGCCACCCTGGCGGAGAGCCTGGCTCACGAGGCGGACCTCCAGGAGCTGGCCGGCCGCACCCAGGACCACGCGGAGGGGATCGCCGCCTTCGCCGAGAAGCGGGAGCCTCGCTTCGTTGGCCGCTGACGGGGAGCGGCTCGGCGCGGTCGACCGGATCGGGGTGCTGGGCGCCGGCACCATGGGCGCCGGAATCGCCCAGGTGGCGGCCGAGGCGCAGCTCACGGTGCTGGTGCACGACCCGGTGCCCGGGGCGGTGGAGCGGGCGGTCGAGCGGATCGCCCAGCACACGGCGCGCCGGGTGGAGAAGGAGCAGCTGTCGACCCAGGACCGCGAGGCGGCCCTGGCCTGCATCCGGCCGGTGGGCTCGATCGAGGACCTGGCCGCTGCCGACCTGGTGGTGGAGGCCATCCCCGAGGACCTGGAGCTCAAGCGCGACGCCTTCCGGCTGCTTGACGCCTCCGCCGCGCCGGCCACCATCCTGGCCACCAACACCAGCAGCCTGTCGATCGCCAGCATCGCCGCCGCCACGGCCGCCCCGCGACGGGTGCTGGGCATGCACTTCTTCAACCCCGTGCCGCTGATGGCGCTGGTGGAGGTGGTGGCCGGTCCCCTGACCGATCCGTGGGTGACCGACCAGGTGGCCCTGGTCAGCCGTCGCCTGGGCAAGACGCCGGTGGTGGCGGCCGACACCCCGGGCTTCATCGTCAACCGCGTCGCGCGACCGTTCTACCTGGAGGCGCTGCGGATCCTGGGCGAGGGCGCCGCGGGGGTCGAGGAGGTGGATGCGGCCATGCGCAGCATCGGCTTCCGGATGGGACCGTTCGAGCTGGTGGACGCCATCGGCCTGGACATCAACTACGCGGTCAGCCGCAGCGTGTTCGAGCAGTTCTTCTACGACCCGCGCTACCGCCCCCACCCCATCCAGCGCACGCTCGTGGATGCCGGCCGGCTGGGCCGCAAGGCGGGCGGGGGCTTCTACGACTACGGGACCGATGGCTCCCGGGGCGCGGCCTGGACCGGGCTGGCATCCCGGGCCGATGGCCCGCGCCAGGCGCGGCTGGGCGAGGAGCAGATCGCGGCCCGGATCCTGGCCACGATCGTGAACGAGGCGGCCTCGGCGGTCGCGGAGGGCGTGGCCAGCCCGCATGCCATCGACACCGCCATGCGGCTGGGGACCAACTACCCCTCCGGCCCGCTGGAGTGGGGCGAGCGCATCGGCCTGGCCCACGTCGCCCACACCCTGGACGCGCTGCACGCCACCGTGCCGGACGGCCGCTACCGGGTCGTACCGCTCCTGCGCTCCCTGGCCGACCGCGGCGGTTCCTTCTTCGCGTGACGGACGCCGGGGAGCTGCTGCCCGATCGCTACCGGGCGGTCGTCTTCGACATGGACGGCCTGCTGCTGGACACGGAGCTGCTCTGGCAGCGGGCCGAGACCGAGCTCTTCGCGCGGCGCGGTGTCAAGTTCAGCTGGGACGACAAGATGACCGTCATCGGCTCGTCGTTCGCCTTCACCGGCAGCTACTTCGCGCAGCGGCTGGGGGTGCCGGAGGCGGAGGGCCCACGCCTGGTGGCCGAGATGGTGGAGCTGATGCACGGGCACCTGCGCGAGCAGGTCGCGGGACGCCCCGGCGCGGTCGAGCTGGTCGAGCGGCTGCGTGGCCATACCCGGCTGGGGCTGGCCTCCAACTCACCGCGTGCCCTGGTCGACACGGCGCTGGCCACCGCGCGGATCGGTGACGCCTTCGACGCCATCGTGACCTCGGACGACGTGGAGCACCCCAAGCCCGCCCCCGACCTCTACCTGCTCGCCTGCGCGCGGCTGGGCGTGGACCCGGCCGAGGCCCTGGCGCTGGAGGACTCGCCCAGCGGGGTCGCGGCGGCCAAGGCGGCGGGCCTGACCTGCATCGCGGTGCCTCAGTTCGCGGAGACCGATGTCTCGGCCGCCGACCGGATCATCGACTCGCTGGAAGACCTGCTGGCCGAGACGTAGACTCAGCGGCATGTGCCGATCCATCAAGACCCTGCGCACCCTGGACGTTCCCGCCTCCGAGGACGAGGTGCGCGCCGCCGCGCTGCAGTTCGTCCGTAAGGTGAGCGGCTACCGCCGCCCATCGCCCGCCAACGAGCCCGCCTTCAACTCCGCGGTGGACGAGGTGGCGGCTGCCAGCCGCCGCCTGCTGGAGGCGGTCACCGCGACCCATCCGGCACGCCGCAGCGCCTGAGGGTCAGCGCCGCGCGGCGTCCGCCGCGGGGGCCACGTTCTGGTTCACGGCGAAGACGTTGTCCGGATCCCAGCGGGCCTTGACCCGCGCCAGGCGCTGGTACGCCAGCCCGTAGGCCGCCCGCACCCGGGCATCGCCCTCGTTGCCCATGAAGTTGACGTAGACGCCGCCGGTCGAGAACGGCTCCATGGCGTCGAAGCAGGAGCGCGTCCAGGCGATCGCCTCGTCGTCGTGCGACGGATCGTCGGTGACGCCGTTGATGTTCACCAGGAACGGCGCCTCGCGGTGCGGGTAGGCGGTGGCATCCGTCGCGACGTCGCCGATGGCGCCGCCCAGTTGCCCGATCAGCGAGTACGACCAGGGCTGCGGCGCGCGCAGGTGATGGTCGACCAGGACCTCGATGGCGGCATCGGTCAGGCCGGTGAGGAAATGCGACTTCCAGTAGTAGCCGTTCCCGGCCGGGACGCTGGCGTCGAACATCGACTGGTGGGTGGCAAACGGCTTGCGGGCGATGGTGTCGAACAACGGCTGGCCGATGGCGCGCAGGGGGCGGACGAGTGCCTCGTCGGTATCGGGCTCGCCCACGCTGCAGACGCCGATGCCCACCACCCGTCGCCCGTGGAGCGCCGCGGGGATGCTCGGCAACGGGAGGAGGGTCCGCAGGGCGACGATGGCGGTGGCCGTTCGTGGAGCCTCGTCCGCCCACTCGCGCAGCCGCTGGAGGACGCGCACGCCGTCCTCCATGGGGAAGGCGATCATGCCGGCCAGCACCGGGTTCACCAGGGGCTCGGCGGTGAACTCAAAACGGGTCACGATGCCGAAGTTGCCGCCGCCGCCGCGCAGGGCCCACAGCAGCTCGGGCTCCTCGCCCTCCGTCACGCCCACCAGCCTGCCGTCGCCGGTCAGCAGATCGGCGGCCACCAGGTGGTCGCAGGTCAGGCCGTGGGCCCGCATCAGCCAGCCGACCCCACCGCCGAGCGTCAGGCCCGCCAGGCCGGTGGTGGTGTTGATGCCGCTCGGGACGGCAAGGCCGAGCGGCTCGGTGGCGGCGTCCAGCTCACCCAGCAGCGCGCCCGGCTCCACCTCGACCCGCCGCCGCGCGGGATCGACCCGGACCTCCCGTCGCAGGCCATGGTCGATCACCACGCCGTCATCCACGCTGGCCGTGCCTGCCACGTTGTGGCCACCGCCTCGGATCGCCAGCGGGAGCCCCTGCTCTCGGGCGAAGTCGAGCACGCGCCGCGTGTCCTCCACGCCGGCGACCCGCGCGATCAGGGCGGGCCGGCGGTCGATCATCCGGTTCCAGATGCGGCGGCGCTCGTCGTAGAGGGCATCGCCGGGCAGCAGCAGCTCGCCCGCAAACCCGCCACCCAGCTGCTCGAACTGCCTGGTGCCGCGCAGGGCGGCGCTCAAAATCGCCATGCGGCGAGCGTACGGCCCCGCGTCAACCCGAGGCGCCGGCCCTGGGTCGGTCAACGCATTGTTTCAATGGCCCAGGTGGTAGCCGAGGAGCGTGGGAAGGCGTGACACCAGGCGCACCGGCCAGGCCGGGCGCCGGCCGGCGTCGAGGGCATCGTCCTGCCGGATCAGTGCCTCGCGGACCAGCCGGGCCCCGACGAAGCGGAAGGGTTCGGGAGGCAGCAGCGGCTGGCGGCGCCCGACCAGCGGCAGCCGGGTCAGCGCGTCGTCGCCACCGTCGACCAGTCCCGCCAGGATCCGCCCCGCCAGGCGCGACGGACCGGCCCCGTTTCCGGCGAAGCCGTGCGCGAAGTGGACCCTCCCGCCGCGGTTTGAGCCGATCTCGGGAAAGCGGTGGCCGGTGATGTCGATGGGGCCGCCCCACGCGTCCTCCAGGCGGACGTCGGCCAGCATCGGCAGGAGGTGGCGGAAGTTGGCGACCACCCGCCCGACCGCCCGCCGGTCGTGGGTGAAGGTACGACCGATGCGCCCGTCGAAGCCCGCCGCCCCCACGCCGGCGCCGAATGCGATCCGTCCGTCGGCGGTGGTCCTGAAATAGCTGATCGTGAAGCGCGAGTCGCTCAGCAGCTCGCCGCCAGTCCAACCCAGCTCCGTCAGCCGATCCGGGATCGGCTCGGTGACGACCATGTAGCTGCCCCAGGCCAGCAGGCGGCTGCGGAATCCGGGCCACCCGCTGGCCCAGGCGTTGATCGCGAGCACGGCCTGCTCCGCCCGCAGGGACCCGCCGTCGGTGACGATCCGCAGCGGGCCGTCGCCGCCCAGGGAGCGCACCCGGGTACCCTCGTGGACGACCACGCCACGCTCCAGCAGCACGCGTCTCAGCCCGCGGGCCAGGCGGGCGGGCTGAATGGAGGCGGCGCTGGGCATCCAGAGCCCCTCCCCGAAGGCGGGAGATGCGC
>JBOGSY010000176.1:0-4650 GCA_050691915.1 Candidatus Limnocylindria bacterium
GCCGTACCATCGGCGCCATGGCCCGCATCCTGATCGTTGACGACGAGCCGAAGATCGTTCGGCTCGTCGCCGACTACCTGGAGGCGGCCGGCTTCGGGGTGGTCACCGCCCGCAGCGGTGACGAGGCGCTGATGCGGGTGCGGACCGATGCGCCGGACCTGGTCGTCCTGGACCTTGGCCTGCCGGGCCTGGACGGGCTGGACGTGACCCGCACCATCCGTCGCAACGGCGACCTGCCGATCATCATCCTCACCGCCCGCGACGATGAGACGGACCGCGTCATCGGCCTGGAGCTGGGGGCGGACGATTACGTCACCAAGCCCTTCAGCCCCCGCGAGCTGGTGGCCCGGGTCAGGGCCGTGCTGCGCCGGCATGCCGGCGCCGGGGAGGCCGAGACGCTGCGCGTCGGCGACCTGGTGCTGGACCTGCCCCGGATGCGGGTCACGCGCGACGCGCAGCCGATCGAGCTGACGGCCACCGAGTTCGCCCTGCTGGCCGCGCTGGCCAGGCAGCCGGGTCGTGTCTTCACCCGCTCGCAGCTGCTCGACGCGATTCACGGCCTGGCGTTCGAGTCGTACGAGCGCGCCATCGACGCCCACGTCAAGAACATCAGGCGAAAGCTCGAGCCTCAGCCGCGCACGCCGCGCTACCTGCTCACCGTGTATGGCGTGGGGTATCGACTTGCCGACTGACCGCGGCCGACACGGATGGGAACGCCGGTGGGGCCCGCCCTGGTCCGGTCGGGGAGGCGCTGGTCCGGCGTGGTGGCCGCAGGGCGAGCCGTGGCCGCCACCGGATGCCGGGGCCTGGCGGGCACGGCGGCGTCGCTTCATGCGCCGTGCGGCGCTCTTCGCCCTGTTCGCGATGGGGTTCCTGGCGTCGCTGATCGTCCTCTTTGCCTGGTTGCTGGGCACCCTCCTGGGCCAGCAGGTCCTATCCGCCGTGCTGCCCGCGGTGGCGATGCTGGTGGGGCTGCTGGTCGCTGCCCGGCTGGTGCGCGGCATCGGGCGGGCGGCCGCGCCGTTGGGCGACCTGATCGAGGCCTCCGCTCGCGTCGAGGCGGGGGAGGTGGGGGCACAGGTCGAGGTCCGCGGGCCCGGGGAGATCCGCGCCCTGGCGCGCGCGTTCAACGCGATGAGCGCCCGGCTGGCCGACGACACCCGGCAGCGGCGGCGGCTGCTCGCCGACGTCAGCCACGAGCTGCGCACGCCGCTGACCGTGATCCAGGGGAGCGTCGAGGGTATGCTCGACGGCCTCTACCCGGCCGACCGGCCGCAGCTGGAGCGCCTGCTGGCTGAGACGCGCCAGCTGGAGCGGCTGATCGAGGACCTTCGCACCCTGGCCCTGGCGGACGCCGGCGCGCTCCCGTTGCGCCGGGAGCCGACCGACCTGGGCGCGCTGGCCGAGGACGTGGTCAGCGGCCACCGGGCCGGCGCGACTGCGGCCCAGGTGAGTTTGGCCGTCTCGACCGATGATCTCCCTGCGGTCGACGTCGATCCGCTGCGGGTCCGGCAGGTGATCGCCAACCTTGTCTCCAACGCGCTGCGCCACACGCCGCCCGGCGGGCGCGTCAGCGTGGGCGTGCGGCGCGAGACCGATGCCGTGGTGCTCGAGGTCGCCGACACCGGGACGGGCATGGACGCCGCGTCGGCCGCCCGCGCGTTCGACCGTTTCTGGCGCTCCGGCGACGAGGCCGGGGCCGGCCTCGGCCTGGCCATCGTGCAGGACCTGGTGCGCGCGCACGGGGGCGAGGCGGAGCTGGAGAGCGCGCCAGGCAGCGGGACCACGGTCCGCTGTCGCTTCCCGCTGGGCGAGCCCCGGCCGCCTGGGGACTAGAGTTCGCTGCGTTCGTCCGGCACAGTCGAACTACTGCGGTGACGGCGCAAGCCCACCAGACGCGCCGGGCGTGGTATTCGCTTGGTAGCGTACGGGAAGGAGGCCTCAACCGGATGGATTCGGACGGGAGGTCCGTCGTGGTGGCGGTCCTCGATGCGCCAGGCGAGATTCGGATTCGCGAGCTTCCGATGCCCGTCCCGGGACCGGAAGACGCCCTGCTCCGCCCGCGACTGGTGGGCATCTGCGGGACCGACTGCAAGATCTACGACGGCTCCATCCCCGTCCCGTACCCGCTGATCCTGGGTCACGAGATCGTGGGCGAGGTCACGGAGATGGGAGCGGCTGCGGCAGATCGGCTCGGCCTCGAACGGGGAGACCTGGTGGTGGCGGAGACATCGGTCCCGTGCTGGTCGTGCCGGCAGTGCCGCTCGGGCGATTACCGGTTCTGCTCCCGGCGCCGAGCGTACGGCATCAACACCCCGATCACCGAGCCACCCGGACTGTGGGGCGGCTTGGCCGAGTGCATGTACCTCGCCCCCGGATCGATCCTGCACCGCGTCCCGGCCGGGATGACGCCGAAACGAGCGCTGGTCGCCACGCTGCTGGCCAACGGCATCGAGTGGGTGCAGGCCCTTGGCGGGCTCCGTGCCGGCGACGCCGTCGTCATCCAGGGATGTGGCCCGCAGGGCCTGGCGGCGGCCGTGGCGGCGCGCGCTGCAGGAGCGAGCCGCGTGATCATGACCGGCCTGGGGCGGGATGCTGCCCGGCTCCAGCTCGCGGCCAGGCTGGGGGTGGACACGACGCTGATCGCCGATCAGGAGGATGTCGCCGCCTGGGTGACGAACCACACCGAGGGCGGCGCGGACGTCGTCCTGGACGTCACCGGAGCTCCGGCCAGCCCGGCGGTGTCGGTGCGCATGGTCCGGACCCGGGGAACCCTGGTGCTTGCCGGCCTCAGCGGTGGCCGGATGAGCGAGCTGCGGCTGGACGACGTCGTGAATCGTGAGATCCGCATCCAGGGTGCGTTCGTGAAGGGGGAGGCCGCATTTCGATCAGCCCTGGCGCTCGCCGGCCAGCTGGGACCGGATCACCCGGTGGACGAGATCGTCAGTCACGTCTTCCCGCTGGGCAGCCTGGCCGACGCGATCACGGCCGCCTGCACGGATCGCACGCCAGCGTTCATCAAGGCCGCGATTGCGCCGTGAAGACTGCCTGCCGGTGCAGGAACGAGCTGACGGCCTCGTCGGACGACTAGGGGCCCTCGGTGCGCCCGGTTCCGGTTCCGCGCGGAACATCTCCGGACGCGATCAGCAGCTTCCTCAGGGAGGCGGCAACCAGCCGGCGCTCCTCCTCGGTGAGCGGTGACAGCATGGCGGCCTCGTTTCGGTTGTGGTGCTCGATCGCGATGTTCACGAGCTCCCTGCCCTCGTCGGTCAGTGCCACCAGGACGCTCCGGCCATCCGCCGGGTCCGGGACGCGCCGGACCAGACCGGCCTGCTCCAAGCGAACGATGCGGCTGGTCATCAGGCCTGACGAGACCAGCAGGGACCGATACAGCTCGGTGGGCGTGAGCTGGTAGGGCGGACCCGCCCGGTTGAGGGCGGCCAGCACGTAAAATCCCCAGCTGCTCAGGCCGAAGGCGTGGAAGACCTTGGAGATCTCGCGGTCGAATCGTCGAGAAACGCGCGAGATGCGACCGATGACTCCCAGCGGCGACAGGTCGAGATCGGGCCTCTCCAGGGCCCAGTCGTCGAGCATCTGGTCGACGTAATCGCGCTCACCGGGCTGGCGGCGTGACCGCATGGCTTGAGTCTAGCCGCCGCGCCGCAGCTGCTCGGTGGCCCCATCATCGATCTCGCCTTCGGTGGTGAGGACCACGCCGTAGGCCTGGGCCGCCTGCTCGGCAGAGACCAGGCCTTCGGCCACGTCATCCATGACGGCCGATGGATCACGTTCGAACGGATCGCCAAGCCCTCCGCCGCCCGGCGTCAGGACTACGACCTCGTCCTGGGGCCGAAGCACGACCGTGCGTTTGCCATCCAGGGCCTGACCGTCGGCAAGGCCGAAGGCGCCGGGGGCGCCGGGCAATCCGCCAGCCAGACCCGGCGCGCTCGTCCGGATGCGGTCGGTGAAAGGCGACAGGCGATACGCCTCGCTGAGCCGAATGCCGGAATAGCGGGTTCGGTAGCCCAGGCCGCCGCGGTGGCGGCCGGGCCCACCCGAATCGGTCTGAAGCTCCCGTTCGAGCAGGATCAGCGGGCTCCGGTTCTCGAAGACCTCGACCGGCATTCCGGACACGCCGGACGGGAAGGCCGTGCTCGACAGGCCGTCCAGGCCCTGGCGCGCACCCGTGCCGCCGGTAAGGAACGAGAGCAGCGAGAAGCGACGCCCCTGAGCGTCGGCGCCATGCAGGTTGGTGCTCCACAGGGCCGCGGAGCCCTCCGCGATGGCGCGCTCGCCGAGCACCGGAGCGAGTGCGCCCAGGACCATGCCCGGCAGGAAATGGCCCATCAGGTGCCTGGCCGCGACCGGGGCGGGCCGGATGCAGTTGAGAATGCTGCCTGGCGGCGCCGTCACCGATACCGGCCGGAAGCTCCCCTCGTTGTTCGGCACCTCGGGTGCGACGGCGCACTTGACCCCGAAGGTCGTGTACGCCTCCGTGTAGTTCATGACCACGTTGATCGCCTCGCCGACCTGCGGCGACGTGCCGGCGTAGTCGGCGGTGAGCTCATCGCCATCGATCACGATCGTGAGCTCCAGCCGGATCGGCTCGCCGTATCCATCCGCCCGAGTCGAATAGTGGAACGTTCCATC
>JBOGSY010000177.1:0-4629 GCA_050691915.1 Candidatus Limnocylindria bacterium
GGCCACGGCCTCCGGCGCGGCCACCTCCCTGCCCCCCGGCGCGGGACCGGCCGAGGTCTACGCCGCCGCCGGGGCGGGCGACCCAGTGGCGCTCGACATCGCGCGCGGCGTGGGGAGGCACCTGGCACGGGCGATCCGCGGCGTGGTGCTGGCCTATGGCGTCGACCGGGTGGTGGTCGGAGGCGGCATGTCCCGCGCCGGCCAGCCGTTCCTCGAGCCGATCCTCGACGAGCTGGAACGGGAACGCGCCGACTCGGGCCTGGTCCGCCACGCGATGCCGGCAGAGATCGTCGAGCTCCTGTCCCCCGAGACGGACGCGGGGGCGTGGGGAGCGGTTGTCATCGCTCGATCGGGCCTGCGCGCCGTCCCGCCGGAGCCGAGCTGGCGGAGGGAGGTGGACGACGGATAGACCGCACCAGGCAGGGGGACGGAGGCTCACAAACCAGATCAACCCGTCGGCGCTGGCCGGACACCCGGGGTCATTCCAAGGAGGTCAAGACCGTGAGATTCAGGCGCATCCAGTTCATCCTGGTGGTGGCGGCCCTGCTGATCGCCGCCTGCACCAGCCCGGGCGCAACCACCTCCCCGTCGAGCGCGGCGTCGAGCGCCGCGTCGGCTTCGGCGGACGCGTCCACCAACCCGGAGGCGGTCATCGACGGCGTCGAGGAGGGCGCGGAGATCACCTTCTGGACCTTCTTCCTGTCTCCGACGTTCGACGAGTACATTGAGGGCACCATCGCTCGCTTCGAGGAGACCTACCCGGGCGTGACCGTGAACTGGGAGGATCACCAGGCCACGTTCCTGGACGACTATCGCAACGCGATCAACGCCGGTACCCAGCCGGACGTCGCCAACCTGTCCAACAACGAGGGCTGGGTGCGCGAGTTCGCGGAGGCGGGTCGCCTGCTGAACCTCAGCGACAACCTGCCCCAGGCGGTGATCGACCAGTATTTCCCGAACCTGTTCATGGACTCGCTGGTCGACGGCTCCAGCTACCAGGTGCCGTGGTACCAGGCCATCCCGGTCGAGATCGTCAACACCGAGATCTTCGAGGCAGCGGGCCTCAGCGTGGAGGACTTCCCGGACAGCTTCGAGGGGATCCCCGAGCTGTGCCAGACCATCAAGGACGAGACCGGCAAGCTGTGCGACATCCGGCTCACCGTCAACGATTACCTTGCCCAGATGACCTATGAGGGCGGCGTCGAGGTGATCAACGAGGACGGAACCGAGTTCACCTTCGACTCGGCCGAGGCGGTCGAGTGGCTTCAGACCTACGTGGACATGGTCGAGGCCGGCACCGTCGACCGGACGGCGCTGACCACGGCGGACGATCGGGTGGCGCTGGAGCTCTTCACCTCGGGTGAGGCTCCGTTCTACCAGACCGGGCCCCAGCTCATCCGCGAGGTCAAGGAGAGCAATCCGGCCCTGTACGAGCAGCTGGCCATCGCGCCCTTCCCGATCGGTCGGGCCGGCGTCATCCAGCCGACCTCGCAGGGAATCGCGGTCAAGGCCGACACGGAGTTCCCGAACGCGGCCATGGCGCTGGCGGCATTCTTCACCAACCCGATCAGCCAGCTCGAGTTCTCCCAGATCGTCCCGATCTACCCGTCCACCCCGGCCTCGTACGAGGACTCGTTCTTCACCGAGGAGCCGGAGCTGGTCGAGGACAGCGCGCGCCCGCTGGCGCATGACCTGATCGAGCAGGAGCAGAACATCCTGCCGACCATCCCCAACAAGGCCGAGGTCAACGAGATCGTTCGGCAGGCGGTCGAGCAGGCGCTCTTCAACGGCGCCGACCCGCAGCAGGCGCTGAGCGACGCCGTCGCCCAGGCCAACGAGCAGCTCTAGCGTCATGGTCACCGAGAGCCGACCCCTTCCCATCGGGAGGGGCCGGCTCGAGCCTCGCGGCGCGGTCGCCGGGCGGCGGCTGACGCCCTACCTGTTCCTGGCCCCGGCGCTGGGCCTGGTGGCGATCTTCGTCCTGTATCCCATCGCCAGCGTCGTCTACTTCAGCTTCACCGACTACGACATCATCACCGCGCCAGAGTGGGTGGCACTGGACAACTACCGGCGCCTTGTGGGCGACCCGACCTTCTGGAAGGCCCTCACCAACTCGATCATCTACCTCATCGCCACCCCCATCCTGATCACGCTCTCCATCTCGCTGGCGATCGTGGTCAACCGCCGCCTGCGCGGGATCCACCTCTTCCGCGCGCTCTACTACGTGCCGGCCGTCAGCGGCAGCATCGCCATCGGCATCAGCTGGCGCTGGCTGTTCGACCGCAACGGGTTCGTGAACAGCGTGCTGGTCTCCACCGGCATCCTGGACGAGCCGGTCGCCTGGCTGGCGGAGCCGGACTACATCCTGCCGATCGCCATCCTGCTGACGGTGTGGGCCGGGATCGGCTACTACGCCGTCATCTTCCTGGCCGGGCTCCAGAACGTCCCCGAAGAGCTGTACGACGCGGCCGAGATCGACGGCGCCAACAGCTTCCAGAAGCACTGGCACGTCAGCCTGCCCGCGCTGCGGCCGCAGATCATCTTCGTGGCGGTCATCTCCAGCCTGGCGGCGCTCAAGGTCTTCGATGAGATCTACGTCCTGACCAACCGCACCGGCGGCATCCTGGACAGCGGGGTGACCGTGGTCTTCTACCTCTGGAAGCAGGCCTTCGTCCTGTCCAACGCGGGCTACGCCTCGGCAATCGCCATCGCCCTGCTGGTCGTCACCCTGGCCTTCTCGATCGTCTACGTGCGCATCCTCGAGCGCCGCCTGGAGACCGACTGATGTTCCGCGCCTGGGCTCGACCCCTGACTCCCGGGCGGCGGGTGCGCCGCGGGCTGTCGGTGGCGTTCTGGTACGCGGTGCTGCTCGCCATGGCCGCCATCACCGTCTTCCCGCTGCTCTGGATCGTGCTCACCAGCCTCAAGGGTCCGGCCGACCCGATCTTCAGCGTGCCGCCCCAGTTCCTGCCCGCCGACCCGACCCTGGCCAACTACGGCAAGGTGCTGGACACGCTGCCCATCGGCAGCTTCTTCATCAACAGCATCCTGGTCTCGGTGGGGGTGACGATCCTTTCCGCCCTGGTCAGCGCGCTGGCGGCCTACCCCCTGGCCAAGATGAGGTTCCGCGGCCGCGAGACCGTCTTCTACCTGCTGCTGGGCACGCTGATCGTGCCGGTCCAGCTGACCTACATCCCCAGCTTCGTGCTGGCGGTCCACGTCTTCCACTACTACGACACGATCCTGGCCCTGATCTTCCCCGGCCTGGCCAGCGCGTTCAACATCTTCCTCATGCGCCAGGCGTTCAAGGGCGTGCCCGACGACCTGATCGACGCCGCCCGCATCGACGGGGCCGGCGAGCTGCGCATCTGGTGGAGCGTCCTGCTGCCGATCGTGCGCCCGTCGCTGGCGGCGGTGGGCATCTTCACCTTCGTGACCAGCTGGAACGACTTCCTGTGGCCGTCCCTCATGCTCCACACCCGCGAGAACATGACCCTGCCGGTTGGGCTGGCCGCCCTCCAGGGCCTGTTCAGCTCCGACTTCCGCTCCATCGCCGCGGGCGTGGCCATGACCGTCATCCCGATCCTGATATTCTTCGTGGCCGTCCAGCGCCAGTTCGTCCGTGGCCTGGCCGGCGCGGTCAAGGGCTAGCCACCCATGCCGCCGACGGATGGACCGATGGCGCCGGCGCGCCCCGCCGGCGCGCGACTGATGCTCGCCTTCGGCGGGACGCGGCTGCCGGCCGAGGTCGCGGCCCGGCTCGACGAGCGCCCGCCGGCCGGCGTCACCCTCTTCCGATACCTCAACGTGCGCGACGCCTCCCAGCTGCGGGCGCTCACCGACGAGATCCAGCGCCATGCCCCGCCCGACCGGCCGCTGGCGGTGGCCGTGGATCACGAGGGCGGGCAGCTGATCGGCCTGGGCGCCGACGCCACCGGGTTCGCGGGCAACATGGCGCTGGGCGCCGCCGGCGACCCGGACCTGGCCCGGCGGGTGGCGGCCGCGATCGGCAGCGAGCTGCGGGCGGTCGGGGTGAACGTCGACTACGCCCCGGTCTGCGATCTGGCCACCAATCCCGCCAACCCGGCCCTGGGGGTGCGCTGCTTCGGCGACGACCCGTCGCACGCCGCCGCGCTGGTGGCGGCCTCGGTCCAGGGGCTGGCCGAGGCCGGCGTCGCCGCGGCGCTCAAGCACTTCCCCGGCGGCGGGGAGGCGGCCGGCGATCCGCACCACGTGCTGCCCGTGATCGACGCCGATCCGGAGCGTTTCGACGGCGTGGAGCTGGTCCCGTTCCGGGCGGGCATCGCCGCCGGCGCCGCCCTGGTGATGACCGGCCACCCCGCCGTGCCGGGCCTCTCCGGTGACCCGCGCCTGCCGGCCACCATGGCCCGGTCGGTGGTCCACGACCTGCTCCGCGACCGGCTCGGATTCGGCGGCGTGACCATCAGCGACGCGCTCGACATGGGTGCGGTGGCGCGCGCCGGCCTGCCCGATGCGGTCGCGGCCCTGACTGCCGGGCAGGATCTCCTGCTCCTGTCCGCCGACGCCGGTGCCGGACGGCGGATCGAGGCGGCGGTGGCCGCTGCCCGGCTGGACGCGGGGGCCGCGGCCGCCGCGGCGGCCCGGATC
>JBOGSY010000178.1:0-4622 GCA_050691915.1 Candidatus Limnocylindria bacterium
CGGCGGCGCGCTCCTCCGACCTCAGTAGCTCACCCAGCCGCTGATGGTGCCGCCAGACGTTCCGGTGACGAAGTCGACCTCGCCACTCAGCTGCCAGCTGCCGCTGGCCCCGGCGAAGCGTCCCGTCCCGGAGACCACCGTGTGGTTCGAGACCACGGAGGCGATGCCCGCCACCGGCGCCTCCTGCATCCCCGCATAGGAGGTGGTCAAGACGGAGCCGTCAGCCGCCACGAAGGTCGCGGTGCCGTCCCAGATCGCGACCGCATCGGTCCCCAGCGACGGCTCGGTGCAGTTGCTCGCTCCTCCGGTGATCGAGCCGAGATGGGTCGCATGGCCGATGCCGGTGAATCCCAGGGTCAGGTCGTTCGGCCCGCAGCGCTGATCGACGGGGACCACCGTCAGCATGAAGCTGCCGCGCATCGGGCGCTGTGAGCCCGCCGCGGTGGGCAGGGCCACGGCCAGGGCCAGGATGAGCGCCGTGAGGACGCTGGAACCGATGGATCGCATCTCGCCGTTCTCCTCGAAGATGTTGCGGCGCCCGCCTCACCGGAGAGCCGGATCCCCGCCGAACACACAGAACCGGCCCGGGCCCGTATCGGGTCAGCGCATGGGTCGCTCGGCCGTCGGTAAGCGACCGGTAAGCGGCGGGTAACACGCCCTGGCGCATCCTGCCGGGGTGGCCAGCGCTGCCCATCCTGCCGACGCGCGCCCGTCCGACACCCTGCTCGCCACGCTCGACCCGGAGCAGCGGGCCGCGGCGACGCTGCCGGACGGACCGGCGCTAATCATCGCGCCGGCCGGCAGTGGCAAGACGACCACCCTGATCGCGAGGCTGGGCGTTCTGCTGGATCGCGGTGTCTCCCCGGAGCGAATCGTGGTGGCGACATTCAACCGGGAGGCCGCGCAGGAGCTGGCGGAGCGCATTCAGTCCCGCCTGGTGCCATCCAACCCATCGGCCGCCAGGATCGAGGTTCGGACCCTGCACGCGCTCGCGCGCCAGATCGTGGTCGAGATCCGAGGTCCCCGGCCGCTGGTGAGCGATCGCCTGCCCATGCTCCGCGCCGTGCTCCGGCGCGCAGTCCTCGAGGCCGGTGAGGACGGTGCGCAGCTGCCCCCGATAACGGAGCTCGATACCCAGATCTCGGCGCTGAAGGTGGAGGGGCGACCGCCCGCACATCCGGCGCTGGTCGAGGCCTACCGGGGCCTGCTGGCCAGCCGCGGCGCGATGGACTTCGACGACCTGGTGGCCGGCGCCTGCGAGGCGCTCGAGGCCGACAGGCGTGCGTGCACGCGCTGGCAGGCGCGCTTCACGCACCTCTGCGTCGACGAGTTCCAGGACGTGGACGCCGCCCAGCTGCGGCTCGTCCGCCTGCTGGCCGAGCCGGAGCGCAACCTGTTCGTGGTTGGTGACGATGATCAGACCATCTACGCCTGGCGCCTGGCTGATGTGCGCCGCATCCTGAGCTTCGAGACGTCCTATCCCGGGGCGCGGCGCGTCCAGCTGGCGACCAACTACCGGTGCCCGGCGCCGGTGGTGGCGGCGTCGCGTCGCCTGATCGGCGTCAACCAGGAGCGGTTTGCCAAGCGTATCGACGCGTCCCGGGAACCCGGCGGCGCGGGCACCATCCTGGCCTTCCCCACCACGCCCACGGATTGGGCGGATCGGCTGGCTTCGCTGGCGCGCCGCGAGGCCGGTGCCGGGCGGACCGTCTGCTTCCTCGCTCGCACCCGGACCGAGCTGGTGCCCGTCCTGCTGTCCCTCGTCCGGGCCGGGGAGCCGCACACCACCAGCGTCCCGGCCCCGGTCCAGGCCGAGGCGGTCCAGGCCATCGTCCGCGCCGCCCGCCAGCTGCCCGCCGAGGCGCAGCCCTTCCAGGCCGTCCTCACGCTCCGGGCGAGGCACGGCTGGCGCCGCTCGGATGGCGACGACGCGATCGGCGACGAGGAACATGCCGCGATCGACGCGCTGCTGGGCTGGGCCGTCGGCTTCCGGCGCCTGGACGCCTTCCTGGTGGCGCACGACGCGGCCGTCGCCCGGCTCGAGGCCCTGCGTCGGCCGAACGCCGCGATCGAGCTGGCGACGGTCCACGGCGCAAAGGGACGCGAGTGGCAGACCGTCGTGCTGCTGGGCATGGAACGAGACCGATTCCCGAACCGCCGCGCGCTGGTGAATGCCACCGACCCGGCCCGCGCGCTGGAGGAGGAGCGGCGCCTGGCCTACGTCGCGCTCACGCGACCGACCCGGCGGCTGGTGCTGGCCTTCGACCCGGCGCGACCGTCCCGCTTCCTGGTGGAGGCCGGCCTGGTGGCCCCCGGCGGCGCGCGGGCGAGCGGCTGACCACCGGCGCGACCGTCGTGACCGCCGACACGTCGACGTCCGCGCCGCGCCGGCGTCATGAGGCCGGTATCCTTGGCGCCCGCCCGCCTGCCATCGGACCACGCATGACGCACGCCACTCGATGACCCGCCGCGACCGATCCCGCTCTCACGCCCGCCCCACCGCTGAGGCGCGGCGTATCCGCGAGGCCGCCCGCCGTGATGAGGAGCTGCGCTCGCGGGGCATGGACCCCGATGCGTACGAGAGCGCCGGCCTGGAGACCGGCCAGGTGGCGCTGGTGCGTCGCCGCCGCCGGCCGCCGCTGAAGGTGATCCTGCTCCTGGCGGTGCTGCTGCTGCTGACCATCACGGTGGTGGGAGGGATCCTCCTCTGGCAGCGGGTGGTCGCGTTCAACGACAGCGTCTCCACCAAAGCCGCGGCGTCGTGGGACCTGATGGCCGAGCTTGACGGGGCCGAGCGCGTCAACGTGGTCCTGTACGGATACGGGGGCGCGGAGCATCGCGGCGGAAACTACCTGGCCGACTCCATCCAGATCCTGTCCATCGATCCGGCGGCCGGCACCACGACCATGATTCCCATCCCGCGCGACTTCTGGGTCGAGGGGCTGCCGCAGATGCCGAACAACGGCAAGATCAACGAGGCGTTCGCCATCGGCTACGCCAGCGGCGGGATCGAGGAGGCGAGCCGCTTCACCTCCGAGGTCCTCTCCGGGGTGACCGGCCTGGAGATCCGGCACTGGATGGCCATCGACTTCGCCGGCTTCGAGGCGATGGTCAACGCGGTCGGCGGCGTAACCATCGACAACCCGCGCGCCTTCCGCTTCACGTGGTCGGACGCCAAGTTCCAGGCCGGAAACTTCGATGGCGGCCGTTTCCTGGAGGGCCGGATCGACCTCAATGGCGGGAGGGCGCTGACCTACGCCCGCGCGCGCTACACCAGCGTCCCGGAGGAGTCGAGCGATTTCGCGCGATCCGTCCGCCAGCAGCGCGTCCTGGCCGCTTTGCGCGGAAAGCTGGGCGACGGCGGGGCGGGATCCATCGGTCCCGCGCTGGCGATGATGGATGCGCTCAACGGCCGGATGCTGACCAACCTGTCGGCCGTCGACCTCTACCTCCTGAGCAGCCACCTTAGTCCGGACCGGCGCATCGAGCTCAAGGAGGGGGTCGTGCTGGAGGCGACCAGCAACACGCTGGGCCAGTACATCCTGGTGGTCATCGGTCGTGCCGGCTCCAGCGACTACGCGCCTCTCCACCGGTACCTGGAGGCCGAGCTGGCGCGGCCCATCCCCAGCCCGCCGCCGAGCCCCAGCGCCACGCCGTAGCCGGCGGAGGAGAACCGGGGCGGGGGCCGGGGGCTCCGGATTCGGCGTGGCGCCGTGGTGCGGGGGAGGCGCCTAGAATCGGTCCGTGGCCTCCCCCGAAGCGCGCGACCAGCAGCTGGGCGCCATCCTTCGCCAGCTCCCAACCTCGCCCGGCGTGTACCTGATGAAGGGCGCCGATGGGCGGGTGCTGTACGTGGGCAAGGCCGATTCCCTGCGCAGCCGGGTGCGCAGCTACTTCGGCAGCAAGGTGGCGTTGGACGCTCGTATCGTGCGCATGACCCAGGAGGTGGCCGATGTCGACTACATCGTCACCGACACGGTCAGCGAGGCGTTCCTGCTCGAGGGCAACCTCATCAAGGAGCACCGGCCGCGCTTCAACATCCGGCTGCGCGACGACAAGAGCTACCCGTTCGTGAAGATCACCCTGGGCGAGGACTTCCCGCGCATCGTGCGCACCCGCAAGCTGGCGCGCGACGGGAGCCGCTACTTCGGCCCGTACGCATCGGCCTCCAGCGTGGACGAGACGCTCAAGCTGCTGCGCAAGATCTTCCCGTTCCGGACTTGCAACCTGGACATTCCGGAGGGCAGGCGGGTGCTCGAGCGGCCCTGCCTGCTGTACTACATCAACCGCTGCCAGGGGCCGTGCATCCAGGCCATCGAGAAGCAGCCGTACCGGGCCACCATCGAGCGGATCGTGGACTTCCTGGAGGGCAAGCAGGAAGGGATCGCCGACGAGCTGCGCGCCGAGATGCAGGCCCTCTCCGCCGCGCTGCGCTACGAGCAGGCCGCGGTCGCCCGCGACAAGCTGCGCGCCGTCGAGCGCACGATCGAGCAGCAGAAGGTGGCGGCCTTCAGCCGGGCGGAGCAGGACGTGGTGGGCATGGCCCGCGAGGAGGCCGACGCCTGCCTCCAGGTGCTGGTCATCCGCAACGGCAAGATGATCGGCCGCGAGCACTTCATCGT
>JBOGSY010000179.1:0-4605 GCA_050691915.1 Candidatus Limnocylindria bacterium
GACGGTGAAGGTTTCTGGCACCGGCGGCGGGTTCCGAAAGTTCTGCCGCGGGGAGCCCGACATTCAGGATGCGTCCCGTCCCATCTTGAGGGAGGAGATGGAGGCGTGTCGAAAGGCGGGCGTGCAGGACATCGAGCTGCCTATCGCATTCGATGCGCTCACCATAGCCGTGAGCCCCGCCAACACGTGGGTGCGTTCGATGACGGTCGCCGAGCTGAGGAGGATGTGGGAACCGACGGCGCAGGGTCAACTCGTGCGATGGAGTCAGATCCGTCAGGGATGGCCGGACGCCCCGTTCAAGCTCTACGGAGCCGCCACGGATTCGGGAACATTCGACTACTTCAGCGAAGCGATTGTCGGCAAGCCGAGGGCCAGCCGCGCCGACTATTCCGCTAGCGAGGACGACAACGTGATCGTGCGCGGAATTGCCAGCGATCCCAATACCTTCGGATGCATCCCATTCGCGTATTTCGAAGCCAACAAGCGAAAGCTGAAGGCGGTTGCCATCGATGGCGGCAACGGTGCGATGGTTCCGCTGCTGGAGACTGTCGTGAAGGGACGATACAGCCGACTCTCCCGGCCACTCTTTCTCTATGTCAGTTCCCAGGCCGCGGACCGGCGGGAGGTTCGCGAGTTCGTCGCGTTCTACCTCCAGAATGCCGGCAAGCTTGCCGCTCAGGTCAAGTACATCCCTCTTACTGATCGGGCGTACGTGGTGGTGCGGGACCGATTCGAAGGCCGGAAGGTGGGGACGGCCTTCGGCGGCGAAGCGGCGATCGGCCTGCACGTTGATGAGATCGTAAGCCGCAGTCCGAAGCAGTAGCGCAACGGTGCCACGGCTCGCCGGAATACTCGACGGGCGAAGGAGGAGTTCGTGTCTGCATATCGCCTGGCTGTGGGAGCAGCGATGCTCCTGGCAGTTCTAGCTCACCCGGTTCCGGCTTCGGCCGAGTCACTCATCAACGCCGCGGGCTCCACATTCGCGTATCCCCTGTATTCGAGGTGGTTCAAGGTGTATTCGAGAGAGTCGGCCGAAGCGCGGTTCACCTACGACCCGGTTGGCAGCAGCGAGGGTGTCCGTCGGATCACCGCGCGTCGAGTCGACTTCGGCGCGTCCGATGGACCGATGATGGAGGAGCAGATCCAAGCGGCAGGCGGGAGGATCCTGCACATTCCGGTCGCCCTGGGTGCGGTCGTTGCGACATACAACTTGCCAGGCAGTCCGGAGCTTCGGTTCACGCCTGACCTTCTCGCTGATGTGTTCCTCGGCAAGATCGCGAAGTGGAACGACGGCCGCATCCGGGATCTCAATCCGGGCGTGGACCTGCCCGCGCTGGATCTGAAGGTCGTTCACCGGTCCGACGGCAGCGGTACCACCTATATCCTGGCCGACTACCTGTCCAAGGTGAGCGCGGAATGGCACCACGGCTGCTGCGAATGGGGCGCTTGGCAGCATTCCCGCCGATTTCCGCGCCTCCCTGACCGATGCACCGGGCGAGGCGAGCTACCCGATCGTGAGTTTCACGTGGGCGCTCGTATACCAGGAGCAGCCCGACGAGACGAAGGGCAAGGCCCTCGTGAATTTCCTGTGGTGGGCCATGCGCGATGGACAGATCTACGCCCGGGACCTGAACTACGCACCGTTGCCGCTGTCCGTCGCGTCCCGTGTCGAAGCCAGGCTTCAGGAGGTGAGCTATCGAGGCCGCCCGCTCCTTACCGCTCGGTGAAGGAGCGTCACAACCACTCGCACTTTGCGGGAGATCGCCATGCGACTTGGTCAACTCGCTGGACCGGTGGTGGGTGTCGCCCTGCTTCTGTCGGCCTGCGCAAGCACGGCATCCGTGGCCAAGCCCGGTTTTTATACCGAGATCCGGGACAATCGACTGTGGGTATTCCGAGAAGGGTCCAAAGAGATCGAGGAGTTCAAGAAGACGGGTGAACCAGCCCACCAGACGACCCGCATCGGTGCCGGTCCGAACGGCATGACAATCAAGTCTTCGGACGGCAAGGTGATCGACGAGTACCTGGCCGCCAAGGGAAAGTGAGCGGGCGATCCGTCAGCGTCGGCTTGGGCTCCGATCGCCAGCTAGGTCTCGCGGTGCCAGGAGACGGAAAACGACTTGGCCGACACCCATGATAATGGCGACGTGCAGGAAGGCGAGCCCCCAGCCCTGGACTGACATACCCCCCGAGAGGTCCAAGATCCATCCGATCACGATCGGGCCGATGAACCCGCCGACATACCCGGACATCGAATGGATTGCCAGGGTCGCCCCGCGACGCTTGGGATCGGCGCTCCCGGCGGCCCCGGCAGTGAGAGACGAGGAGTCTAGCCAGATCAGCAGCCCGTAGACGAGCACCAGGAGGGCGGCGAGCAGGTATGATCGCGGGCCCAGGAAGCCGATCACGGCACCGCAGAGCGCGGAGCCGGTCATGGCCAGGTGCACCAACCGCTGTCGGCCCAGGCGGATCGATGCCTCGTTGCCCGCCACGCTCACCCACGTTCCGACGAGACCCATGAGCATCGCCACGGTGGTTGGGGCGAGCCAGGGCGTCTCCCCGGTCGTCGCGGCCACGTACGTGAGGAAGGCGACGGCCCAGCCGCGCAGCGCGTTCATCTCCCACGTGTGGGCCCAGTAACCGAGCGCGTAGGCCATGGCGGACCGGTTCCGGAATACGGGTCGGAAGTCGAACAGCGCGCCGGACGGCGCTGGATGGGCGTGCCGCTCTCGAGCGGGCACCCACCAGAAGACCAGGAGCCAGGCCACCAGTGTCACCAGCGCTCCGCCCAGGAAGGCTTCGCGCCAGCCGTACCATTGGCTCAGGGCGCCGGCAAACACGAACGAGAGCGACCCGGCGATGCCGATGCTCGCGGCGTGACCGGCGACCGCGCGTGACATCAGCACCGGATCGACCCGGTCGGCCAGCAGCTTCAAGCCCGTCATGTAGGTGCCCGCCCACCCCACGCCGGCCAGCGACCGCATCGCGAGGGCGCTCCAGAACCCCTCCGCGAAGACTGCGAATCCGAGATGGCTCACGACCGTGAGCGCCACGCCCGACAGGTAGACGCGGCGCGCGTCCACCCGATCCGTCAGGGTGACCAGGATCGGCACGGACACGGCATAGGCGGCGTACAGCACGCCGGTGATCCAGCCGGCCTCCCGGTTCGTGAGCTGCCACTCACTCATGAAGACGGGAAGCAAAGCCGGCCACGTGTACGCACCGATCTGCGCGCACACCTGCGCCGCACACACGCAGGCGACGAGGCGAGCCGGAGTCAGGGGGTGGGCGCTTTCAGCCAGGCGGCCAGGCGCTCGTGGATCTGGTCCCGCACCCGACGGAAGACCGCGAGCCGCTGAGCCTCATCGCCGGTCGCTCGTGAGGGATCCTCGAAGGACCAGTGCAGGCGCTTCACGGAACCGGGTACGAACGGGCAATGCTCATTGGCGTCGTCGCACACCGTGACGAGATAGTCCCACGGCGGCTGAGCGACATCCTCGTACCGCTTCGACGTGTGATGGCTAATGTCGATGTTCTTCTCGGCCATCGCCCGGATCGCCAGCGGGTTCACTGCGGTCTTCTCCGTACCCGCGCTACCCGCCTCGAAGCGATCGCCGGCCATGGCACGGAGAAACCCCTCGGCCATCTGGCTTCGCGCCGAGCTATGGGTGCACAGAAAAGGAACCCGGGGGTTGGTCACTGGAGGAGACGCTCCACGATCACGCAATCTCGCCACTCTCCTTCGAGCTGACCGTGGCGGCGATAGACACCCACCACCCGAAACCCGCATCGTTCGTGAAGGGCCAGGCTCGCAGTATTCTCCGGGAAAATTCGCGACAGGATCTTCCAGAAGCCCCGCTCGGCATAGACGCGGCAGAGCGCCTCCAGGGCGGCCTGCCCCGCGCCGGTGCCGCGGGCGGCCCGGGCCACGTACACCGAATGCTCCGCGACCCCCGCATAGGCCGGACGACTGCGATAGGCGCCCGCGCTGGCCCAGGCCACGATCTGTCCATCGCGTTCCACCACGACGGTGGGGAAGCGGTCCCCCTTGTCCGTGAGCTGCGTAGTACGACTGTGTTATAAAGCATCAGCCGGGCTCCGACGACCGCCCACACGCGCGACACGGGAGTCGTTGCAGCAGCGCGCGGGCCAGGAGCTCGTAGGCCGTGGCGATGGAGGTCGGCACATGGCGTTCAGGGCGGACCGGGAGCGCCCCGCGGCGTGAACCCCTTGGGAAGGCGAGCGGGGCGGAGGAAGGCCAGAGGCGCAGGGGGGGAAAACCTCGCGCGCTCGGCGGCGAGGTAGGCATACGCCGCGATGCATAAGACGCCATGATGATGGAAGCCGCGCCAGCCGCGGCCCTCGAAATGGTCCAGGCCGAGCTCATCCTTGAGTTCCTGATAGTCGCGCTCGATGCGCCAGCGCAGCTTGGCGAGGCGGACGAGGTCGGCGATGGGGGTCGTCGCCGGCAGGGTCGAGAGCCAATACTTCGTGGGCTCGGCGGCGCCGCGCGGCCACTCGATCAGCAACCATTCTTCCGGCCGCGGCGCCGCGCGCTGCGCATCGCGATGAGCGGGCCGCACGCGCAGCCGCGCGAAGCGGGAG
>JBOGSY010000180.1:0-4575 GCA_050691915.1 Candidatus Limnocylindria bacterium
TCGTAGCCCTGGCCCACGGCGGCCAGGCCGGCCAGGCCCAGGCCCAGGCCCACCGGGGTGGCCCGGCCGGACGCCACCAGAGCCAGGCCGACGCCCAGCCCCACGCCCAGCGCCATGGCCAGCGCCAGCCGCTGGGCCGGCCCACGACCCAGGACCTGGGCCAGGCTGCGCGACCCTGAGCCGGCGTCCGCCTCGAAGTCCCGCACCAGGTTTGCCAGGTGCGCCGCGGCCGCGAACGGGGCGACCAGCGGGACGGCGGGCAGCACCCGCTCCACCGGCACCCCGATGCCGACCGCGATCCACACCGGCAGCAGGCCGAAGCTGACCAGGTAGGGGAGCACGGAGAGCGGCGTGCGCGACAGCCACAGGTTGTAGGCGAAGGCCGAGCCGCTGGCCGCCAGGCCCAAGCCCAGGAACGGCCACCCCAGGCGCAGCGATGCCGCCAGCTGGATCGCCAGCCCGGCGGCCGCCACCCAGGTGGCCGCCTCGGGCGACAGCTCGCCGGAGGCCAGCGGCTTCTCCAGCCGGCCGGCGGCCTGGTCGCGGCCGCGGTCGACGAGGTCGTTGACGGCGCCGGTGAACGCCTGCGCGCCGGCCACCGCCGTCACGGTCAGCAGCCAGGCGCCGTCCAGCGGCGCGCCGGCCTGGCGCAGCAGGATGGCTCCCAGGGCGGCGGAAAGGAGCGTGACGGCCAGCGCCGGCGCGGGATGGATCAGCCGCACCCCGGCGACCACGGCCGATGCCCTGCTCATGCGGCCATCGTACGGCGCCGCGTCGGCCCGGGCTGGCACGCGGTATGCATCCCGGTCGCGAGGCATGTACCCAACCGCCAACCTGGCCGGGGCGCGCCGCGCACGGCGCATCCGCGGCCTGATCAGCGGCATCGAGCGCCGGATCCGACACCAGCGCGAGCTGCTGTGGAACCCGCGCCTGGAGATCGCCGCGGCCCGGCAGATCGCGCGGTCGCGTCGACAGCTGGAGCTCCTGCGGCGCATCGAGCAGCGCTGAGCGCGCCCGACGCGCGGGCGCATCGGTCCCGCCGGGGGCTCTGATAGAATCGGAAAAACCCCGGAGGAACCACAGGACCGATGCCGAAGTATGTCTTCGTCACGGGCGGCGTCACCAGCTCGCTCGGCAAAGGCATCACCGCCGCCTCCATCGGCCGAATCCTCAAGGCCCGCGGCATCCCGGTCTCCATCCTCAAGCTCGACCCCTACATCAACATCGATCCCGGCACCATGTCGCCGTACCAGCACGGCGAGGTGTTCGTGACCGATGACGGCGCCGAGACCGATCTGGACCTGGGCCACTACGAGCGCTTCATCGACGAGAACCTGTCGCAGGCCAGCAACGTCACCACCGGCCGCATCTACCAGAGCGTCATCGCCAAGGAGCGCCGGGGCGACTATCTGGGCGGCACGGTGCAGGTCATCCCGCACATCACCAACGAGATCAAGGAGCGGATCGCGCGCGTCGCGCGCGAGGGCACCGGCTCGGTGGCGACCAGCGGGCTGGCCGGGCACGGGGTGGTCATCGTGGAGGTGGGGGGGACCGTCGGCGACATCGAGTCGCTCCCGTTCCTGGAGGCGATCCGCCAGATGCGCAAGGACGTGGGGCGGCGCAACGTGCTGTACGTCCACGTCACCTGGCTGCCCCAGATCGGCGCCACCGGCGAGCTGAAGACCAAGCCGACCCAGCATTCGGTCAGCACCCTGCGCGGGATCGGCATCCAGCCGGACGTGATCATCCTGCGCAGCGACGAGCCGATCGACGACGAGATCATGGACAAGGTCGCCCTCTTCACAGACGTCGACTCGCACGCCGTCATCCCGCTGCGCACCGCCCGCAGCATCTACGAGGTCCCGCTCCACCTGGAGCGGGCCGGGCTGGGCAAGCTGCTCAGCCGCGAGCTGGAGATCCCCGCCACGGAGCCGGACCTTGCCGACTGGCAGGAGCTCAACGCCCGGATCCGCGCGCCGCGCCCGGAGGTCGAGGTCGCGATCGTGGGCAAGTACACCGAGCTGCCGGACGCCTACATCAGCGTCACCGAGGCGCTCAAGCACGCCGCCCTGCACCACCGGGTCGAGGTCCGGGTGCGCTGGGTGGGATCCGAGCGGCTGGAGCGGATGGAGCCGGAGCAGGTCGCCGGCGAGCTGCAGGGCGTGGCCGGGATGCTCGTCCCCGGCGGCTTCGGGTACCGCGGGGTGGAGGGCAAGGTGCGCGCCATCCGCTGGGCGCGCGAGCAGCGCATCCCGTACCTGGGCCTGTGCCTGGGGCTGCAGTGCGCCGTGATCGAGTTCGCGCGCATGGCGCTCGACAGCGAGGACGCCAACAGCAGCGAGTTCAACGTCTTCACCGAGCACCCGGTCATCGACCTCATGCCCGACCAGGCCGATGTCACCGACAAGGGCGGCACCATGCGGCTGGGCCTCTACCCCGCCCGCCTGGAGGAGGGCTCGCTGGTGCGGGCGGCCTATGGCGCGGAGATCGCCTACGAGCGGCACCGCCATCGGTTCGAGGTGAACAACGCCTACCGTGACCGGCTGGGCGAGGCCGGGATGTGGTTCAGCGGCGTGTCTCCGGACGGGCGGCTGGTGGAGTACATCGAGCTGCGCGACCATCCCTGGTTCGTGGCCACCCAGGCCCACCCGGAGCTGAAGAGCCGGCCCAACCGGCCGCACCCGCTCTTCCGCGACTTCGTGGGCGCCGTCGCGCGCCAGGCCGGCCTGCCCGACACGGCCGCCGCCGCGGCCCCGGCCAAGGAGGCCGAGACGGTTCCGGCCGCGGAGGCCGGCAGCTGAGCCAATGGCGACGCGCACCCGGTCCACGCCCAACCTGAAGGCCTACGCGCAACAGCTGGAGCGCTTCTGGGCGCAGCTGATGGAGGCCTACCATCGCCAGCTGGCGGGCCTGGACGAGCAGATGGGGCTCCCCGCCATCTACGCGGAGCACGCCGCGCTGTTCGACGCCGCCGCCATTGACGGCCTGCGCCGGCTGGCCGAGCGGGAGGACGACGAGGGCGGCCAGGCCGCCGAGCTGCTGCGCTTCGCCCTCGGCGAGCACCTGTCCGCCGCCGCCGCCGCGCTGACGGAGGCGGTGGAGACGGCCGAGGCCCGGGCCGTGATCGTGTGGCGCGGCGAGCGGATCCCGTACCGGTCGGCCTGGAACCGGGCCGCCGACATCTCGGGGCGCGGCGAGCGCAACGCCCTGGCGGCGTCGTACCTGGAGGCGGTCGAGGCCATCAACCCCGTGCGCCGGGAGCGGCTGGACCGGATGGCCGAGGCGGTCCGCGGGCTGGGCTACGCGGACCTGCCGGCCATGACGGCGGCCACCGCCGGCTTCGACCCGGACGAGCTGGCGGCCGAGATGCGGGCCTTCCTGTCCGACTCGGAGACGGTCTACTTCGCCGCCCTGCGGCGCCAGCTGGCGGAGATCGACATCGAGCAGGGGGACGCCTCCCAGGTCGACCTGGCCCACGTCCTGCGCGGCGCCACCTGGGACCGCTGGTTCGACGGGCGGGGCATGCTGCCGGCGCTGCGCGGCACCCTGCTGGGGCTGGGCGTGGACCTGGACGCCCAGGCCGCGATCGCCCTGGACGTGGAGGCGCGGCCGGGCAAGTCGCCGCGAGCCTTCTGCGCGCCGGTGCGCGTCCCCGGCGACATCAGGCTGGTGATCCAGCCCCGCGGCGGCTGGGACGACTACGCCGCGCTGCTCCACGAGGCGGCCCACGCCCAGCACTTCGCCCACGTCGCCGCCGACCTGCCGGTCGCCTATCGCCTGCTGGGCGACGGCAGCCTGACGGAGGGCTACGCGGCGCTGTTCGAGCGGCTGGTCGGGGATCCGGCCTGGCTCCAGGGGCAGCTTGGCGTGCCGGAGGCGGATGCGCTGGCCTTCGCCGATTTCAACGCCTTCTGGTACCTGAGCCTGCTGCGCTCCGGCGCGGCCCAGCTGATCTACGAGCTCTACCTGCACCGGGTGGCCGATCACGCCCTGGCGCGGGAGCAGTTCGCCGGGATGCTGGGCCTGACCACCGGCGTGCGGGTCGCCCCCGAGCGCTACCTGGCCGCCGTCGACGACAACCTGTACGTGGCCCGCTACGCGCGGGCCGCCATGCTGGAGGGCTCCCTCTCCGCCTGGCTGCGCGCCAACCACGGGGCGGCCTGGTGGACGAGCCCGGAGGCCGGCGCCGCCCTGCGTCGCAGCTGGTCGCGCGGCCAGCAGTGGAACGCGCAGGACGTGGTTGCGCATCTCGGGTATGATCGTCTGGACTGGCGGCCGGTCCTGCGTCAGATCAGGACCCTGCTCATCGGCGAGATGAGCGGATACGGCGGGCCCAACATCACCACCCGCGCCGGGACCCGCAAGGTCTGACCCCGTACCCGCCGCGCCTTCCACGGACGAGAGCGACATCCCCGACCTGCGTTCAGCTGTCGCTCCTGCCCGAATCTCACGTTCCGTGACCGAGGACACCTCCTACATGAACCACTGCTGGCGGCCGGTTCGGCCATGAGCGACGAGACACGATCCCAGCGCCGCGGCCGTCCGCGCCGGCGCCAGGACGGCGGTGCGCCCCGG
>JBOGSY010000181.1:0-4561 GCA_050691915.1 Candidatus Limnocylindria bacterium
GTGCTGGCCGACGCCGGCGTGGCCTGGATGCTTTTCATCTACAGCCGCCGCTTCCTGCACCGCCGCTTCGGGACATGGAGCGGCGAGCGGGTCGGCCTGGTTGCGGCTGCCGTCTACCTCTGCAACCCCGGGACCATCTTCGACTCGGCGGTCTGGGGCCAGGTCGACTCGGTGGGCGCGCTGGCCGTCCTGGCGACCCTCTACTGGCTGGCGCGCGGCTGGACCGAGGCGGCCGCCGTGGGCGCGGTGCTGGCCATGCTGATCAAGTTCCAGTTCGCCTTCATGATCCCCATCGTCGCCATCGTGGGCCTCAAGCGGCACGTCCTGGGCGCGTCGCGCGACCCGGCGCAGGCCGGCAGGCCGGACGGCCTGCGGGTCCTGACCTCGCTCGCCGCCGGGCTGGGCTCGCTGGTGGTCCTGCTCTGGCCCTTCGGGATGGCGGTCTGGTCGCCGGGCGACTCGAACCGGAGCCTGATCGGCAAGTTCTGGGAGGCGGCCAACACCTACAAGGGCCTGACCATCAACGGCTTCAACCTGTGGCGCAACCCGTGGAGCGGGCTGGGCGACACCATCACCTGGGGCTGCGATGTCCCGAACCCGCCGAACTGCACCGATGGCGCGGGCGTCGCCTTCGTGCTCGGCTCCGCCGACGTGACCTGGCAGCTCATCGGGACGCTGCTGTTCGCGGTGGCGGCCCTGGTGGCGCTGTGGCTCGTCGCCCGGCGCGACGACCCGGTGGGCCTGCTGCACGGGTCGCTGCTGCTGGCCGTGGCCTTCTTCGCGGTCCCCACCCGGGTCCACGAGCGCTACCTGTTCCCCGCCCTGGCGCTGGCCGCGCCGCTGGTGAACCAGGCCTGGCACGTGCTGCGCGGCCGCACCTCGTGGATCGCCGCCGGGCTGGCCGCCGCGACCGCCTTCCTGATCTTCGTCTACCGCCCCGGCGGCGCGCTTCCGCTGGATGCGCTCCCCGGCGCCGGCGTGGGGCAGCTGGCGGTGGTGGCCGTGGCCGCGGCCGTCCCGCTGGCGCTAGGGCTGTGGGGCGGCGCCGCGCTGTACGGCCTGCTGTCGGTCTCGTTCTTCGCCAACGTCTACTGGGTCTACACCGCGGACTGGTCCTTCGTGGAGGGGCCGCCGGTGAACCCGGGGGTCAACGGCGAGCCCATGGTCCGCGACCCGTTCCTGGCCGCCACCGTATTCAGCAGCTGGGGCGTGTTCGCCATCTCGTTCATGATCGTGGTGGTGCTGGGGGTGGCCACCTGGCGCGCGGCCCGCCTGGCGTGGGTCGCGCCGCCGGAGCCGGTGCCGGAGCCGGGGCGTGAGCCGGTGACCACCGTGCCGGTGGAGGCCGGGGCGGCGGCGGCGGAGCCGTGGGACGAGGGCGGGGACTCGCCCTTCGAGCGCCTCCGCCGCTGGCTGCGGCCGGACCCGGCCGACCCGTACCTGCGCGAGGGCGGGCGGCGCCTGGATCGGCTCGACCTGGCGCTGGTGATCGGCCTTGTCCTGCTGGCCTTCGCCTTCCGGCTGTGGCGCCTGGACACGCCGCGCTCCATGCACTTCGACGAGGTGTACCACGCCCGCTCGGCGACCGAGTGGCTGGCCGACTGGCAGGAGGGCTGGACCCGGGACACCTACGAGTGGACCCACCCGATGCTGGCCAAGTACCTGATCGCGGCCGGCATCGTGGTGGCCGATCCGAACCGGGCCGTGGGCACGGTTGAGCTGGAGGCGCCCGCCAGCTCGATCGCCGTGGCGCCGCAGCGCAGCGCCTTCAACCGCCCGGAGTCCATCCTCTTCGCCTCGAGCGGCGACCGGACGATCACGGCCCGGGCGCTGCCCTCCGGCGACTTGCTGGCCAGCTGGGAGGCGTCAGCCGCGGTGACCAGCCTGGCGTACGACGAGGATCGCGAGCGCCTGCTGGTCGGCGCCGCCGACGACGGCCGCGTGGCCAGCTACCTGCTCAGCGCCTTCACCGCCGCGCGGGGAGAGCGGGCGCCGCCCCCGCAGGGGCCCGGGATCGAGACCGGGCTGGCCGGGGTCAGCCAGGTCGTGCTGCCGGACGGTGGGGCCGTGATCCTCGTCCGCGGCCCGGACGGGATCGTGGAGGTGGAGGGCGTCACCGGGGCGGAGCTGGCCCGCACCGACCTGGCGGCGGCGAGCGTGGGCTACCTGCCCGGTGCGGAGGATGCGGCAGCGATGGTGGTCGCCACCGACCCCGCGCGCGGCGTGCTGGCGCTGCTGGACGGGTCGAGCCTCCAGCCGCTGACCGAGGTGGTCGACGGCGAGACGATCGACCTGGTCCGGCCGCTGCCCGCCGCCCCGGCCGGCCCGCTCCAGGTCCGCGGCCGCGGGACCGACGCCCAGGTCTGGGTGCCGGTGGGCGCCCTGCCCGCCAACGACGAGCACCCGGAGGTCGCCGGCGGCATCACCGTCTTCGACGAGGAGGCGGACCTGATCGGCACCGCGCCGCTGCCCGGCGCGCCGCGCGTCATCGGCTGGCAGCCGGTCGCCAACATCATTTACATCGCGGGGACCGGCGGCGACAGCGGCCAGCCGGAGCTGTGGACCGTGCAGCCCATCGGCAGCGGGGGGCGGCAGAGTGCCGGCTTCGCCGCCTTCGACACCACGCCGCTGCCCGGGGAGCCGCTGGCGCTGGCCTTCGACGTCAGCGACCACCGCCAGGACGACGACCACGGCCGGCTCATCGTGTCGACCGCAACCGGAGCCGGCGGCGAGCTGGTGCAGGTGGATGCCGGCAGCAACGCCTTCGCCTGGCGCCTGGCCGGGATCGCCTTCGGCTCCGTCCTGGCGGCGCTGATCTACCTGCTGGCGGCGACCATGTTCAGCCGCCGGCGGGTGGCGGTGCTGGCCGGCGCGTTCGTGGCCTTCGACGCCATGAGCTACGTGATGAGCCGGATCAGCATGAACGACATCTTCGTGGCGACCTTCATCGCCGGCGCCTACCTCGTCTTCTGGCAGGTCTGGTCCGGACGCTGGGAGCGCAGCGCCTGGTGGGCGCTGCCGCTGGTCGGCGTGCTCATCGGCCTGGCGGCAGCCAGCAAGTGGGTGGGCATCTACGCCCTGGCCGGGCTGTGGCTGCTGGTCCTGGCCCGGTCCGGCCTGGGCCGCTTCCTGCTGGTGGGAGGCATCGGCTTCGTCACCGTGGTCGCCGGCTTCGGCGCGCCCTGGCCCTTCCTGGTCGTCTGCCTGCTGGCCCTGGGGCTGGCCCTGCTCGTCACCTGGGCGCGGCCCACCCGGCTGGCCCCGCGCGACCTGCTGGCTCTGCCGGCCAGCGGGGTGATCCTGGCCGGGGTGGGGATGGCCTTCGCCACGGCCTACAACCAGCTCGAGGAAGTCGAGGGCGCCCCGCACGCCGACAACGCGGTGGAGCTGGTCTTCGCCGTCCTGGCCCGCGGCGCCCAGGCCGCCTGGCCGGCATGGCTGCTGCTGGGGCTGGCGGGCGCGCTGCTGCTGGCCCGTGCCGTCAAGTCGCTGGTCGACCCGGACAGCGACCGGCGCTGGTTCCAGCCGGCAGAGCTTGGCGGCTTCGGCTGGTCATGGGTGGGAGCCAGCCTGGCGGTCATCCCGCTGCTGGTCTACTTCCTCAGCTACGTGCCGTACCTCCAGCTGGGCCACCCGATCGCCGGCCCCAACGCCGGCCCGGGCTACGGCTGGAGCCTGGAGGAGCTGCATGCCCAGATGTTCGGCTACCACTTCGGCCTCCAGGCCGGCCACGCCGCCTCGTCGCCGTGGTGGAGCTGGCCGCTGGAACTCAAGACCGTCTTCTTCTACACGCACGACTTCGACGACCGGGCGGTGGGGGTCATCTACAACGGCGGCAACCCGGTCCTGTTCTGGGCCGGCGTGCCGGCCATGGTCTGGTGCGGAATCCTGGCCTGGCGTCGGCGCTCGCCGGCGCTGGTGCTGCTGGTGGTGGCCTTCGCCTTCCAGTTCCTGCCCTGGACCCGGATCGAGCGCGCAACGTTCCAGTACCACTACCTGACCGCCGTGATCTTCGCCATGGTCGCGGTCGCCTACGTGACCGATGAGGCCCTGCGCTCGTGGACCTGGCGCCCGCTGGGCATCGCCTTCCTGGTCCTGGCCGCCGTCGCCGGGGTGCTGGTCTTCCCGATGGGCTCCGCGCTGGCCATGCCGGACTGGTACATCAACCTGGCCCGCACCCTTCCGCCCTGGAACTTCAACTTCGTGTTCCCCGACCCACCGCAGGGCAGCCGCGGCGAGCTGATCAGCGCCGATTCGCTGAAGCTGGCGCTGGGCACGCTGGTGGGCGTCAGCGCCGCGGCCTTCTCCCTGTTCGGCCGCGACCTGTTCGCCCGCGGCCGGCCGGCCGGTGCGCTACCCGGCGGCGGGCTTCCGCATGGCGACCACCACCAGCAGGACGCCCAGGACCACCAGGCCTATCGGCCACAGCAGCTCCCGGTCGAGGCCGGGGACGTACTCGTCGATCAGGAACCAGACCCCCAGCCCCACCAGGATGAGGCCGAAGACCATCGCCCCGCCTGAGCCGCGCCGGGGTGCGGTCTCGCGGCTCGCCGGCCAGGGG
>JBOGSY010000182.1:0-4560 GCA_050691915.1 Candidatus Limnocylindria bacterium
CAGCTGCTCCACCCCGGTGGGGCGCGCCACGGCCAGGATGGCGTCGAGGGCCTCCTCGACGGAGAGCATCGGTTCAGACCCCGAGCTTCATCCGGGTGTCGATCAGCCGCAGGATGCCCGCCCGGGTGAGCAGGCCCACCACCGAGCGGCCGTCCTCGTCGACGACCGGCAGCTGGTTGACCTCTCGCTCCTGGAGCTGGTTCAGCGCCTCCGACAGCTCGTCCTCGGGATGAACGACCGCCAGGTCCGCGTAGCGGGTCATCAGGTCGGTCACCCGAGCGGTGGGCCAGGCCTCGCGCGCTACGCGCTTGACATCGGTCAGGGTCACGATCCCCGCCAGCCCGCCGTCGTCGTGGCGCACCAGGAACGACCTCCCCTCGCCGCGCATCAGCCGCTCGTTGACCAGGTCGGCGACGGTCTCGTTGGGCGAGACCGAGGGCGGCTCCGGATCCATCACGTCGCGCACCTTCACGCCCTGCAGCGAGCGCTGGACGCTCATCTGCGCCACAGTCGCCTCCGCGGCGGTGGAAATGAACCAGCCGATCAGGGCCAGCCAGATCCCGCTGAACAGGCCGCCGGTCTGGAAGGCCACGAACACGCCGCCCACGATCAGCAGGTAGCCGAACCCGCGCCCCACCGCCGCCGCGTTGCGGGTGGCGGCGAACTGGTCGCCGCGCAGCTTCCAGAGGAGGGCGCGCAGGATGCGGCCGCCGTCCATTGGGAAGCCCGGGATTAGGTTGAAGGCGCCCAGGGCCACGTTGATGTACGCCAGCCAGCCCACCACGGCGCTGACCTGCGGCTGTCCGACCACCAGGTTCACGGCATACAGCAGGCCCCCCAGGGCCAGGCTGCACAGGGGCCCGGCGAAGGCGATCAGGGCCTCTTGGCGCGGGGTCCGGGCGTCGCCCTCCAGCGAGGCCGCGCCGCCGAAGATGAAGAGGGTGATGTCGCTCACCTTGATGCCGAAGCGGCCGGCCACCAGCGCGTGGCTCAGCTCATGCGCAAGGACCGAAGCGAAGAAGAGGGCCGCCACGCTGGCCGCGACGACCCAGTACAGGGCAGGGTCCCAGCCGCCGAACGTGTCCGGGAGGGCGCCGACCGCCAGCGAGTAGGTCACCAGGAAGGCGATCACCAGCCACGACGGGTGCAGCGCGATGCGGATCCCCGCAATGCTTCCGATGGAGAAGGCTCCGCGACCCATGCGCGACGAGTGTAGCCGAGGGTCAGGCCGATGCGGCCCTGCGGCCGGGTTGGCGCCACGCCACCAGCGCCACCCCCAGCGCACTGAGGACGATGGTGGCCCCCGCCACCAGCGCGACCTCGGACCAGAACGGCTCCGGGAAGAAGCGCAGGAGGTTGGAGTCGGGCCCGAACTGCCAGGTCCCGGCCGCGAAGAAGATGGCGTGAAAGGCGGTGAAGGCGGCATCGAAGGCGAACGCGAAGAAGGCGCCCAGCACCAGGGCCGCGGCGCCGATCCCGCCGGCCGCCATCAGCATCAGCCTCCCCCGCCGTGCCGGCTCGGACCGCAGCCGCCAACCGGCCAGCCCCACCACCAGCAGGGCGGCCAGGTCGGCAAGCAGCAGGCCGCGCACCACCCCGCTGACGTCCCGCATGTGGCTGCGCTCCGACGCGTCGAGCACCGGCTCGCCGCCGTCCAGGCTGACCGTGAAGTCGCCGCCGACCAGGACGTCCGCCAGCATGGCCGCCGTGGCCCGGTCGACGGCCGCCCGGTCGCTGCCCAGCCGCCGGGCGACATCGTGCCGCGCCTGCATGACCGAGACGAACGGCGGGGCGAAGAGCAGCAGCGGACCGGTGAGCATGATGGCCGCGGCCACGCCCAGGCCGAAGGCGAGCGCGACCAGGGGAGAGACGCGGCGCGGCGTCATCGGTCCCGGAGGAGGTGGGCCAGCTAGAGGACCTTGCCGGGCATGCGGCCGACGCCGACCACCATCGACAGGATCCAGCCCACGATGGCGATCACGATGGCCCCCCACAGCGCCGCCAGGAAGTCGGCCACCGTGAAGCCCAGGCCAAGCTGCTCGCTGATGACGCCGGTCAGCATCAGCATCAGGGCGTTGATGACGATCAGGAAGAGGCCCAGGGTGACCATGCTGATCGGGAAGGTCAGGATGCGCAGGATGGGGCGGATGTAGCTGTTGACCAGGCTGAAGGCGACCGCCACCAGCAGGAACTGCCACCAGTCCCCGGTGAATCCCAGCCCGTCGAAGATCCAGACCGCCACCCACAGGGCGGCGGCGTTGATCAGGATCTGGAGGATCTTGTCCATGCCCATGCGGCGCCTAGCGTAGCCGATGCTGTCCAGCCGGCACGGTTCAGCTCGGCAGCAGCCGCCCGCGCACCCAGGCGCCGCGGACCATCCCCGGATGGGACCGATAGATCAGCCGGCTCAGGATCTCGTCCGGCCCGTCGTTGGTGGCCCCCACCCCGCCCACGGGCAGGGTGACGTCCGGCTCGACGGCGATGAAATCGGCCTCCTTGCCCTCCTCCAGCGACCCGATCCGATCGCCCAGCCCCAGGCCCTCCGCCCCGCCCAGGGTGGCGAGCCGCAGCCAGTCGGCCGGCGGCAGGGCGGGCGAGGGAGCCAGGCCCATGGCGTACAGCCCGTTCTGGGTGTAGGCGCCGGCCCGCATCACCCCGAACAGGGATACGTCCGGGCCGGCGGCCACGTCGGACCCGAGGCCCACCCGCACCCCGGCGGCCAGGTAGCGGGCCAGCGGCATGGCCCCGCTGGCCAGGAAGAGGTTCGAGGCCGGGCAGTGGGCCACCAGCGCGCCTGACTCGGCCAGGCGAGCGACCTCCCGATCGCTCAGGTGGATGGCGTGGGCCAGGATCGCTCGCGGGGAGAGCCCGCCGGCGCGGTCATAGACATCGGTGTAGTCGAGCGCATCCGGGAAGAGGCGCTGCACCTCCGCCATCTCGCCGCGGTCCTCCGACAGGTGGGTCTGCCAGTAGGCGCCCGCCTCCGCGGCCCTGAGCGCGGACTCCCGCAGCATCGCGGCCGAGCAGCTGACCGCGAAGCGCGGCGTCCAGGCGTACATCAGCCGGCCGCCGTCGGCGCCGTGCCATGTTTGGCACAGCTCGGCCGACTGGCGCACGGACAGCTCCAGCACCTCTCCCGGCCGGCGCGCGGTGTCATACGAGAGGCGGTCCATCATCACCTTGCCGATGACGGCCCGGATGCCGTGGTCCCGCGCCGCGTTGAAGCAGGCGTCCAGGCTCGGCTGCCAGATCGCCCCGTACCCCACCACGGTGGTGGTCCCGGCCCGCGCGAAGGCCCGGAAGACGGCGGGTGCCAGCTCCTTCGCGGTCGCCTCGTCGAAGGAGCGCTCGAGCGGGAAGATGTAGCGCTCCAGCCACTCCAGGAGGTGCAGCCCGGCCCCAACCCCGGCGTTCGGCAGCTGCGGGAGGTGCGCGTGCAGGTCGACCAGGCCGGGCAGCAGCACCCACGGCCGGAGATCAACCACCCCCGTGCCCGGGCCCTCCTCCACCGCCGAGCCGGGCCCGATCCGGGCCAGCCGGCCGTCGGCCCCCACCGCCAGCGCCGCGTCATCATCCCAGCGCATGCCACCCGCCGCCAGCGGGGTGAGTAGGCGGGCACGCACGACATACGGGGGCCGGACCGGGAGGGCGGGGGTCACGCGTCGGATGTTAGCCGCGCCGGGGCGCGGCGCCCACGGTCAGCGCTGCACGGTCAGCGCCGCAGGCGGAGGGCAATGAAGATGGTCACGATCCCCACCGCGAAGGCGACGCTGTTGGGGACCACCAGCGCCCAGTTGGGCAGCGACAGGCCGTAGGCGATCCACAGCCCGAAGCCGACCTCTATGACCGCCAGGTAGGCGATCGAGACGTCGGCAGACGAGCCAGTGTGCAGCATGCGACGGATCTGGAGTAGGGGCGAGACGGCCATCAGCACGCCATAGCTGGCGGCGACTGGGCCGAGCGCATCGGCCATGAGGGACCTCCTGGTCGGACTGAGCGCTCGGACGTTCGGGATCGCGTTCGCTGGCGCCGCCGTGCGGCCGGCCCACGAGGAGCGCAAGCGCGATCGGCGCCTATGGTACGCCACGCCGGCCTTCGTTGGGCGGCGGTGAACAGGGTGGTTCGGCGGCTCGGGTCAGGCCGGGCTCGGCCTTGGCTCGTCGGCGAGGGCCTCCTCGAGACGTCCTGTGGGGCGCGGTTTCGTGGGACTAATCCATCGGCCAAGCCCTCATGGCCGCCCAGCGGGGGGTTCCCGCCCGGTGCAACTTCGAGCCCCACCACGGGGGTTCAACCCCGTCTGCGTGGCCGTTGGATCCCTGGGGCGAAACTGCCCTCCCAAGGGCCCGCCCGGGGTGGCGCGGCGCGAGCTCGTCGACGTAGACGTCCCTGGGCGGTTTCGTGGGACGAATCCATCGGCCAAGCCCGCGGGGGCGCCCTGCGGGGCGTTCCCGCCCGGTGCAATTTCGAGCCCATCCACGGGGGTTCAACCCCGTCTGCGTGGCCGTTGGATCCCTGGGGCGAAACCGCGCGAGACCCCAACCGGCTGGCCTGCCCGGGGCG
>JBOGSY010000183.1:0-4513 GCA_050691915.1 Candidatus Limnocylindria bacterium
CGGCCGACGCCAGTTCCTCGGCCAGCTCCTGGGCCGTCGAGCGCCCCGACCCGGCGACCGGCATCTCGACCGCCTCGTCGAGGGGGAAGGCGAGCTGCTCGTGGCGAAGCGCCACCTCCGCCGCCGTGCGCACCCGGCGCCAGGTTCCTCCCACGATCGCCGCGGCCGGCCACGGCGGCGAGGAGCCGGCCAGGCGGGCGATGCGCTCCACCGCCATGGCCACCATGTCGGTGCCCAGGTCGTCCAGGCTGTCCCAGCCCGGCAGCGGGCGGCGCCCGGCGCTGCGCACGCCGACGTGGCGAACGCGGGCACGAAGGCCGGGCAGCACCGCCTGCAGGAGCGCGCGTGAGGAACGGTCGTCGTCAGCCAGGCGCAGCAGGGCGCCGACGATGGCGTTGGTCTGCTCCACCGCGCCCCGACGCTGGGCGGCCCGCACGACGGCCGCCGGCGTGACGTGGGTGGTCAGGACCACCTCGCCTGCGGCCCAGGCGGCCGCAGTGATGCGGTCGTGGATCCATGGGAGGCGGGTCCACTCTTCGTCGAGAGCGTCGAACACCTGCTGGCCTTGGCGCATGGCGGCCAGGATGAGGACCAGGTGTTGCCAGCAGAGTTGCCCTCATCCCTGCCACGGCCACATCGCCCCACCAGCGCGTTTGGCAGCACTTCCCTGCGCTCTTGTCGCGCCGGTGTCAGCGCCCTGGCCGCGGTTGGAGGCCGGGGGACAACATTTGTTGAGATCTCAGCTGCTGGCGGGCGGTGGCGAGTCCGCTGGCGCAGCGGTCAAAGTCGCGGCGGACGCTCGCGAGCTGGCAGTCAGTACATCTGCGACGTTCACTGCCTCCTCTGATTCCTTATCCCAGAGGCGCAAAAGTTGATCGAACCTTTCGACGAGCGTGGACATGTTGGGCCGACCATTGTTGGGCTCTCCTGGCATCGGAGTGGGTGACCTCCGCCTCCGGTTGGCCTGAAAGCGCTGTGCGGCAAGGGTGTCGGGATCCCCCTGGCCCTGGCTGCCAAGGCCGTCCTCGACGCCTCCTTCGGCCTGTTCCTCACCGCCGAGCAGGCGACCAAGCGCCGCAGGTTCTGCTCGTTCTGCCTCCTGGCTGCCGCCGCCAACCTGGCCGCCGTCCCCCAGACCTGGCCCGAGGCCCGCGCCGCGTGGCGCAGTCCGGCACGAGCGCGGCGGACGGGCTGATGGGCCGGGCATCGGGGGAAGACGCGCTGGTGACGAAGCTGGTCGGCCACGGCTCCCGGCACGGATCCACCTGGTTCGGCTGGTTCGGCGACATCACCAAGCGACCGCACACGTGGGCTGGTATCGCAGGAGCTCTCACGATGACAGGACCCAGAGGCCGCCAGGCGGCGGCCCGCGGTGTCGCCGGCTACGCCGCCGGTACCCTCGCCCACCTCGCGGTCAAGGCGATCGTCGGCCGACGACGGCCGCCAGGAGCCAGCCGCCACACCACGATCGGGCCGGTCACATCCTCCTTCCCATCCGGACATTGCGCCAGCGAGCTCGCCTTCTCCTTGGGCGCGGCCCAAGAGGTGCCATGGCTGTTCGTCCCCCTCTACGCCGCCACGTTCGCCGGCGAGTGGTCCCTCGTCCGCAGTCGGGCCCACTACCCCACCGACATCTTCGCCGGTGCCGCCATCGCAGTGGCCCTGGCCTTTCTCGCCTGGAAGGTCTGGCCGCCCCACCGCACGACCGGAACGAATGCCTGAACTCCGAAAACACCCGCAGACCGTCGAGGCGCTCCTGGCCCACTGCCAGCACCTCCCGGGCCGGCCCGGGGTGGAGGTGGCGCCGGCGCCGATCGACCCCCGCCAGGCCAAGGTCGCCCTGTCCATGCTGGTCCGAGCCGGCCTGGCCGAGCTGCTCGCCGGCGAGATCGACGTCGACGTCCTGGTCGACGTCGGCCGCCTCGAGAACGACGGCCGCAGTGATCATTTCTGCCTCGACCTAGCCGCGTATGGGAGTTCCGTCGTCTTCTGGTCCCACGACGATCCGGATGGCCGGGACCATTGCCGAACGTCGTCGCGCCGACGTTCGGAGCGGAGACGCTCGGCTTGTTCGCACCGAGCGGGCACCCCGTGACTACGCCCCGGCGCCGGTCGTGCACTCGGACTGCGCCCGGCGCGATCGGGCCCGCCGCCACCGCCGGAACACCGCCACGGCGGCGACGGCCCAGACGGCACCGAGGATGACCACGAGGCCGGCGCCATAGTTGCGGGGCAGGATCGACGGGTTTGTTGCTACCCGCCCGTACCCCCGCACGAAGGGCACGGCGAACAGGACCACCATGGCCGACACGATCAGCGCGGCTTGCACAGGTCCTCGCGCCCGGGCCGGCACGACCTTGGCCACCGCCCAGCCGGCCAGGACCACCACCGGAGCCAAGAGCAGGTCGTGCACGAGGGCGGCGCCGACGACGAACCGGACCGACTCGCCCGGCCGCGTCTTGGCCGGCTCGGAGACGAGACCCCAGACGCCGGCCGTCGTTACCGCCCAGCCGACCCCGGCAGCGGGCCAGAACAAGCGCCCCTGCGGGGCCTGCGCGTGCCGGCCGTCGGGCGCCTTCACCGCACCACCAGCTTGGTGACCCACTTCGTCTGCTGAACGCCCGGCCGGTTCGGGCCGATCAGGCGGACCGGGAACCCATGGTCGATGTGGAGCGGTTCACCGAAGAGATCAAGGGCGAGCAGGGTGTCGACGTCCGCGGCGTGGTGCCGGTTCAGCGTCGAGGCCCGGTACGCGCCCCGCCGCTGCAGCGACTCGACCTTGACGGTGGCGCCTGGCCTGGCGCCCGCCAGCTCGAGGAGGTCCCGCACCCGGACCCCCGACCAGGTGGCGTTGGAGCTCCAGCCCTCGACGCACGAGATCGGCAGGACCGCCCTGTGCTGCGGCATGGCCCGCAGGTCGGCCAGGCTGAGCGACAGCGGGTTGGTCACGCCCCGGCCCGAGATCTTCACCCGGAAGGCCGGGTCGTTGGCCGCCTCGATGACCTTGGCGCCGACCGCCGTCTTGTTCACCGGCAGGCCCTGGGGGCCCGTCTTCGGGCGCCGCGGGGCCAGCAGGCCGAGGCGGTCGAGCGGCCGCACCGTCTGGCCCAGGGTCACCAACGTGAGGAGTCCGGATGCCGCGAACGCTGCGCCCAGCAGGCCGCGGCGGGTCAGGCCGGCGCCGTCGCGCGGCGCAGCGTCCGACGGCGCGCCCGGCCGGCGAAGGGCCTCGGCGGTCACCGCCAACTTGGCGCCGATGTGGGTCACCAGTCCGCCCATGGTGATCCACGCGACCCAGTAGTGCGTGGCCGGGAAGTTGAAGTGCCACGGATACCAACGGGCGATGTTGGCCACGCCGCTGAAGAGCATGAACAGCGAGCCGCCCACAAGCGGCACCAGGCTGATCCGCTCGACCGCGTGGGCGACGGTGCGCACCGGCGGCCACGACCAGAAACTCGGATAGACGACCCAGAGCTTGGCCAGGAGCAGCGGCACGGAGGCGATGCCGGTCGCCACGTGCATGCCCTGGGTGACCCGGTACAGCCCGGCGGGGCGGGAGGGCCACGCAAACCAGCCCGGAGGGTGCTGGATGAGATGGGACAGCAACCCGGTGGTGAAGCACGTCGTGAAGGCGATCCCGAGGGATAGCCCCAACCAGGCCGCCGGCCGCCGCTCGTGCAGGGGGCTGGCGAACGTCTCGGACGTCAGCGGCGGCCGGGGCACCGCCCGCAGGGCCCGGGGCCGGCCCCGAAGTGTCGTCACTGGCCCAACCTCGGTCCCCGGCAGTCCGGCGGCGGGCTCATTCGCCGTCCTCCCCGGCCGGTCCTCGCCGGTCGAGTTGGACGAACCAGCGTCCCCCACCGGACCACACCTCGGCGCGGGCGAAGCCGGCCAGGCGCCCCACCGCGTCGACGCCGTCCGCCCCCACCAGGGCCCACGGGAACCACGGGCCGTGCTCGGTCCCCCGCTCCACGCGTGCCCGGATCACCCGGCTCGCCACGCCCGGCGGCTCGACCTCCACGAGGGCCCGCCCGGCCGGGCCGAGCAGGGCGAAGACCCGACGGAGGAGGGCGACGGCGTCACCGCCGATGCCGATGTTGCCGTCGAGCAGGAGAGCGGTCCGCCACCGGCCGGCGCCGGGGACATGGGCGAAGATCGACCGCTCGAGCACCGGCGCACCCGTCCTGCGGGCCAGCCGGACAGCAGCGGGCGAGGCGTCCACGCCGAGAGCCATGACACCGCGCGACGCGAGCTCCAGGGTGTGGCGGCCCGGGCCGCATCCCACGTCCAGCGCGGGCGCCATGGCCCGGTCGAGCACCTCCCGCTCCTCGGCTCCCGGGGCGCGCTGCCAGCGGTCCAGAGCCAGTGTCAGCGCTGTGCCGTCGGCCGCCCGCAACACGGTCGGCGGGGCGCCGGCGGTCATCGTCACGACGCCACCCCGACGCGGCCGAGGTCCAGCCCGGCCACGGCCCGGGCGAAGCGCGAGTGCGGCGCCTCGGCGGCGGCGGCCAGC
>JBOGSY010000184.1:0-4491 GCA_050691915.1 Candidatus Limnocylindria bacterium
GGACGGGGGACAGCCGCTGGCTGGCGGTGCTGGCCGCCCGGCTGGCACGCCCGGAACGGTCCGATGCCCCGGCCGCCTTCCGGGCCCTGGCCCGCCAGGAGCTGGCCGCGCTGCCGCTGGACCTGCTCCCCGCGGACGCGGCCACTCGCCAGCGGTTCGCCCTGTTCGGGCTGACGAGCATGGGCCAGCTGGCCGCCCTGCCGCGCTCCGCGGTTGGCGCCCAGTTCGGGCCTGCCGGCGAGCGGCTCCAGGCCCTGGCCCGCGGCCAGGACCCGCGGCTCCTGGTGCCGCGCCGTCGCCCGGAGCGCCTCACCCGCCGCGTGGCCTTCGAGCCACCGCTGGACGGCGTGGGTGCCGTGGCGCTGGCCCTGCGTCGCGCCTGCGCCGAGCTGTGCGACGCCCTGCGCGGGCGCCACCTGGCCCCCGGCCGCGCTCGCCTGCGGCTGGCCCTGGAGGATGCCCCCGACCTGGAGGTGAGCCTCGCCTTCCCGGCGCCGGCGCTGGAGCCGGATTGGATCGCGCGCCTGCTCATGGGTCGAATGGAGAGCGCCGCCCGTGACCGGCGGATGGAGGAGGAGCCGCGCGTGGCGGGCATTGGGCTCACCCTCGACCGGCTGGCCGACCCGGCGGCGCGCCAGCTGCCCGCCTTCGAGGCCCAGGCCGGCCGCTGGGAGGAGCTGCGCTGGTCGCTGGAACGGCTGGCCGCCCGGTTCGGGGAGGGCCGTCTGTGGCGGGCCGTCCACGATCGTCCGACCGCGGCCCTGGCCGAGCGGCGGTGGCGGGTCGTGGACATCGGTCCACCATGACCCGGCTGGTCAGCGGCCACCCGCTCATCCAGGTGGAGACGGATCAAGATGGTGTCCCCCTCCGGATCGGCCTGGACGGGCGGGTCCACGGCGAGGTGGGGATCTGCAACCGCTGGCGGGTGGACGACGACTGGTGGCGCACGCCGGTGGCGCGCGCCTACTTCAAGCTGGTCACCCGTGATGGGCTGCTGTGCACCGTCTACCTGGACGAGCTGCGCGGCACCTGGCACCTGGAGCGGATCTTTGACTGACCGATCTCCCCGCGCTGCTAGGCTGCCATGGTGAGCCGCCAGCCGACCGTCCGACGTGCCCGGCCGCAGGATTCGGCGGCCGCATTCGACGTCTTCCTGGCCGCGATCGTGGATCTCACCACCCGGCAGGGCACTCCCTGGCAGCCCGACGGCGAGACCGTGAGAGAGCGGCTGCTGCCGCTCTACCTGCGGCTCGGGGACCACGCCGCCGAATGGTGGGTGGCGGAGGACGCCGACGGCGGCGAGATCATCGGCTATGCCCGCTCGGTGGAGCGCGGCGGCCTGTTCGAGCTGACCGAGTTCTTCGTGCGTCCCGGCAGCCAGTCGGCCGGGGTCGGCCGTGAGCTGATGGTCAGGGCCTTCCCACCGGAACGCGGCCAGGTGCGGGCCATCGTCGCCACCACCGACGTCCGCGCCCAGGCCCGCTACTACGCGGCCGGGACGGTGGCGCGCTTCCCGATCGCGGCCCTGAGCGGTGCCCCGCGCGCCGAGGCGGCGGCCGAACTCGGGCTGGATGCGGCTCCGGCCACAGGTGCGGACCTGCCCATCCTCGACCGGCTCGAGGCGGCGGTGCTCGAGTTTCCACGCGGCGACGAGTTCCTGTGGCTGCTGGAGGAGCGCGAGGGGTGGCTCTTTCGGCGGGAGGGCACCCCGGTGGGCTTCGGCTTCGTTGGGCGGGCCGGGTCCGGCCCCGTCGCGGCGCTGGATCCGGACGACCAGGTCCCCATCCTGCGTCACCTGGAGGCGCGGGCGGCCGCCCTGGCGGTGGCCGAGTGGTCGCTTGAGGTGCCGATGATCAACGAGGTAGCGATGCGTCACCTCCTCGGCCGCGGCTTCCGGATGGACCCGTTCCTGACGCTGCTGATGTCCAGCCGCCCCTTCGGCCAGTTCGACCGGTTCATCGGGTTTGCGCCGCCTTTCATCCTCTAGATGGGGGCTCCGCGAGGCCCCCGGGCGTCTCCGTGTCGCGGGCGGTTGTGCGGCCGTGCAGCCGGGCGGCTGTGCTGCACAGCCGGGTCCCCACGCGACAGGTGGGCGCCGCGCCGCAGGCGACCATCAGGGGCGTGGCACCCGACGTGCAAGGCACCTGGCCATGACCGATTTCGACCGCCGGCCTGACGAGCCGCAGCCCGCCGAGCTGGACCTTCCCGGCCCCGACGATCCGGTGGCCTGGAGCTACGTGGAGCCCGGGACGGACGTCATCGGGCGCGAGGGCGTCAAGCTCGGCAGCGTGGAGCGGATGCTGGGCACCGAGACGGAGGGGATCTTCCACGGCATCGCGCTGGACCCCACCGCCGGCGGACCGCGCCGCGTGATCCCGGCCGATGCCGTGACCCGGCTGACCCCGTCCGAGGTGCACGTCCAGGTCGCGACGGACGAGGTCGCCGGCCTGGCGGAGTACCAGGCTGGGGAGTAGCTGGACCGCCGGCCGTACCATGGGCCGGTGACGCCCGCCCCGGCTGCCAGGCACCGCGTCGATCGGCTCTGGCCCGACCCGGCCACCGACCTGGAGCTGGACTCCGCCTTCGCCGACCTGGAGCTCAGCGAGCTGCCGGACGGTCGCCCGCTGGTCGCCGCCAACATGGTGACCAGCATCGACGGGCGGGCGCAGCTCCACGGGAAGGCGGAGGGGCTCGGCTCGCGCGCGGACCGGCGCCTGATGCAGCTGTACCGGGCCGCCTTCGACGCGGTGGCCAGCGGCGCCGGCACCCTGCGCCTGGACGACTTCTACTCGCGCCTGCCCGCCGACCTGGCCCGGGCGCGGAGCGTCGCCGGGCGGCCACCACAGCCGACGGCGGTGATCATCGCCGGCGAGACGCCCATCCCGGTCGATCGGCGCTGGTTCGGCTACGCGAACCAGCCGCGGGTGGCCGTGGTCGGGGCGCGCAGCCCGCACGCCGGCGCCGAGCCGCTCCCCGGCGTGGAGACGTGGGTCGCGCCGACCGCCGAGCCGAAGCCGCGCTGGCTGCTGCGGCGCCTCGCCGCCACGGGCGTTCGATCGCTGCTGCTGGAGGGCGGCCCCACCATCAACGCCGCCTTCCTGGCCGCCGGCGTCCTGGACGAGCTGTACTGGACCATCGGCGCGCGGCTGGTGGGCCTGGACGGGCTGCCCATGGTCGCGCCGCTGGACCTCGAGACGTCGGGGCTGCCCGGCGAGGCTCGCCTCGTCTCGGTCCACCGCTCCGGGCAGGAGCTGTACCTGCGCTACCGACTGGGGAGCATCGGCCCGTGACTGTGGACCTGGGCCGGCTGGGGGCCTGGGGCCACCTGGACTCGCTGGCGATCGACGATGCACGGGCCTACGCCCGCCGGGTCGACGAGCTGGGCTTCGGGACGCTCTGGGTGCCGGAGACGGTGGGTCGTGAGCCGTTCACCCTGCTGGGCCTGCTGGCCGGCGCGACGACCAGCGTGCGGCTGGGGACCAGCATCGTCTCGATCTGGGGCCACGACGCGCAGACGACCCGGATGGCGTCCATGACCCTCCAGGAGGCGACCGCCGGGCGCTTCGTGCTGGGCGTGGGCGTCTCGCACCCGCACCTCGCCGAGCGGCTGCGGGGTCATGCCTTCGACCGCCCGCTCAGCCGCGTGCGCGAGTTCCTGGACGCCTATCGGTCCGCCATCTACCGGGGGCCCGTGGACCCGGGCCTGCCCGAGCCGCCCCTGCTGGTCGCGGCCCTTCGCGAGCGGATGGTGCAGCTGGCTGCCGAGCAGGCGGACGGTGCCTTTCCGTACCTGGTCACTCCGCAGCGGGTGGCGTGGATGCGTTCGGTCCTGGATGCGGCGGTGGCCGAGGGCCGGCCGGTCCTGGCGGTCAGCCTGCCGGCCGTCCTGGAGACCGATGCCGCCGCGGCACGCGGCGCGGCGCGGGCCTACCTGGCGCCCTACCTGCGAACGCCCACCTACCAGGCGTCGTGGGAGCTCCAGGGATTCGTCCCAAACGACTGGGAGAAGCCGGGCAGCGACGCCCTGGTGGACGCCATGATGGCCTGGGGTGACGCCGAGGCCATCCATGCCCGCATCGGCGAGCTGGTGGCGGCCGGCGCGGACCACGTCGCGGTCATCCCGCTCGGCCCCGACGGCTCCACCGAGAACCTGGACGTGCTGGAGGCCCTGGCCGGCGTGTAGCTGCCAGCTGCGGGCGCCCGGCGGTGGCGTGCCTATCATCTGCCGATGCCCCCGCCCGACCCGCACCCTGACCTGCATCGGCGGCCGCGCCGCCTGGCCCTGGCCACCTACCTGGTGACGGTGGCCCTGACCAGCACCGGCTACATCGCCACCTTCACCATCGCGGCCCTGGCGGCACCCCAGCTGACCGGCTCGCGGGCGACCAGCGGCCTGCCCAGCGCCGTCGCCGTGGCCGGCACGGCGGCCGCCGCGGCGATCCTGTCGACCCTCATGGCGCGTCGCGGCAGGCGGGCCGGGATCGTCGCCGG
>JBOGSY010000185.1:0-4460 GCA_050691915.1 Candidatus Limnocylindria bacterium
CAGCGCCTCGGCGCTCACCCCGTCGCCCAGCACCCGTCGCAGCAGGCGCTCCTTGGCCGCGTAGGCGTGGGCCGGATGCTCCACCAGCCCGCGCAGCTGCGGATGGCGCAGCGTCGCCGCCAGCCGATCCAGGTCCGCCTCCCAGGCGTCCAGGGTGCCGTCCTCGCGGCCGATCTCGAAGGCGGCCTCCGCGTAGCGCCGGGCGGCGGTCTCTCGACGGGCCACGAGCTAGTTCCGGGCCTTTCCGCGGGGGGCGTCCGGCGTCACCTCGGCCAGGAAGCCCTCCACCAGGCGGCGCTGGGTGGCGTCCGACATCTCCGCCCGGACCAGCTTGCCGGCGGCCTCCAGGGCCAGCTCCGCCACGTGCGTGCGCAGCTCGGCCATGGCCTTCTCCTTCTCGGCGGTGATCTCCTGCCGGGCGCGCTCGGTGACCTTCTCGGCCTCGGTCCTGGCCTCGGCCACGATCTCGGCTCGCGAGTCCTCGGCGATCTTGGTGGCCCGCGCGATCATGGCCTGGGCCTCCTTGCGCGCCTCGGCCACGGCCGCCTCGCGCTCCGCGCGAGCCAGCTCGCGGTCACGGGCCGCCGCCTCCGCGTCCTCCAGGCCCTTGCCGATCTTGGCGTGGCGCTCGTCCAGGAGCTTCAGCACGCGCTTGAACAGAAATCGGTTCAGCAGGTACAGGAGCAGGAGGAAGTTGATGACCTGGAAGAGCAGCTTGGGGAGGTCGACCCCAAACGCGTCGAAGAATCCCACCGGGGCCTTCCTAGCCCGCGAAGATCAGGATCAGCGAAACGACCAGGCAGTAGATGCCGATCGCCTCGGTGAGCGCCAGGCCCAGGATGTAGGGCACGAAGATCGCGCCCGCCGCCTCGGGATTGCGCCCGAGCGCCTCCATGGCCTTGCTGAAGCCGATGCCCAGGCCGATGCCGGGGCCGATGGCCCCGATCATGGCGAGGCCGGCGGCGAGGGATGCCACATTTCCTTCCACTGTGCTCAGATCCTCCTGTGTGTGCCTGCGGTCGCAGGCTGTTGGGAATGACGCCTACGACGAGGCAGGTGCGGAGCTCGCGGTGTCGGTGTGCGGTGGATGCTCCTCGTCCGCCGCGTGGTCCTCGGCGTGACCGCCGTGCTCGGCGATCGCCATGCTGATGTAGGTCATGGCCAGCAGCGCGAAGACGAGCGCCTGGACCGCCCCGAAGAGCAGCTCCAGGCCCAGGAAGACGGCGGGGACGAAGAAGGCCAGCGGCAGCACGAAGATGACGGCGGTGGTCAGGGCCAGCATGGTGGCCAGCAGCACCTCGCCGGCGAAGACGTTGCCGAAGAGTCGCATTGAGAGGCTGACCAGGCGGCTCAGCTCGCTGATGAGGTGGATCGGGAACATGAGCGGCGCCATGTAGCGCGGCTCCCCGACGAGCTCCTTGAGATAGCCCAGCGGCCCATTGACGCGAACGCCCCACCCCACGAAGACGATGAAGGCCACGATCGCCAGGCCCAGCGTGAAGTTGAGGTCGGCAGCCGCGGGCCGCACGAGCGGCGTGATCTCCTCGCCGTGACGCAGGCCAACCGTTCCGACCCCGGGCAGCAGGCCGAGCCAGTTGCTGACCAGGATCATCAGGAACAGGCCGATGATGAGGGCCACGTACCCGCGCCAGCGGCTGCTGGAGCCGGCCACGATGCCTGCCACCCACTCGATCGGCAGCTCGATCAGGCTCTGGACGCGTCCGGGCGCCAGCGCCGGGCGGCGGACGAAGGCCCAGGCCATGGCCAGCAGGATCGCCGAGGCCAGCAGGGCGCCGACCATGCTGTTGGTGAACTCCAAGGGACCGATGGTGAAGAGCGTCTCCGCGTCGATGGCGACGTGGATCAGGCTCTCTCCGCCAGCTTCCTCCGGCATCTATCTCCTCATTGCGCCACGGGCGACGTCCCAGATCGTGTACATCGCGGCCCCGATGCCGAGCACCATGCCGACCAGCGTGAAGATCGGGCGGGTGTCCAGCCAGCCATCCAGCAGCAGGCCGCCACCCAGGCCCAGTATCACCGATATTCCCAGTCGCAGCCCCAGGTCGAAGGCGATCCCGATGTTGCCGCGCGCCCCCGCGTCGCGGCCCGAGGCGTCCTCCTGGACGCCGCGCTCAGGCTTCATCACCGGGACGGCCATCGGTATAGCCCCGGCGCGCCCCGGCGCGAACGAGGAGCCAGATACCAATGGCCGCGAGCAGGGTTCCGGCCGCCACACCGATCAGCACGAGCAGCGGCGATGTGCCCAGCAGCTCGTCCAAGATGAGCCCGGCTACCGCGCCTCCCATCATGGGAACCACCATGATGAGCGTCACGACGCCCATGATCTTGATCAGCCCCGTGGGCGTCAGCTGTGCCATCTTCGGTTCGACTCACAGCGGTCGGAACGCCGCGAGTATAGCCGGGCGTCGCGCGGGTGGCGAATGCGGCGGGTCCTACGCGACGGGCTCTTTGGCGCGCGTCCAGGGCAGGCCGGGCACCGGGAAGCGGTCCACGATGCCGGCCACGCCGCTCCGCACCCGCTCCTGGGCGGCCGCGTCGCCACGGGCCGCGATGCCGTCCACGATCAGCCCGGCGATCGCCTCCATCTCCGCCTCGCGCATGCCGCGGCCGGTGACCGCCGGCGTGCCGACCCGGATGCCGGACCCGACCATGGGCGGGTTGGGGTCGTACGGAATGGTGTTGCGGTTGACCGTGATCCGCACCTCGCCCAGCGCGATATCGGCCTCCTTGCCGGTCACCCCCAGGGGCCGGACGTCGACCAGCATGAGGTGGTTATCGGTCCCGCCCGACACGATCGTCGCGCCGCGCTCGGCCAGGGCGGCGGCCAGGCTGCGAGCGTTGGCCACGGTCTGCTCCATGTCGCGCCGGAAGGCATCGGTCATGGCCTGCTTGAAGGCAACCGCCTTGGCCGCGATGACGTGCTCCAGCGGCCCGCCCTGGAGCGCCGGGAAGACGGCCTTGTCGATGGCCTTGGCATGCTCCGCGGTGCACAGGATCATCCCGCCCCGCGGGCCGCGCAGGGTCTTGTGGGTGGTGGTGGTGACCACCTGGGCGTGCGGGACGGGCGAGGGGTGCACGCCGGCCGCGACCAGGCCCGCGAAGTGGGCCATATCGGTCATCAGGATGGCGCCCACCTCGTCCGCGATCGCGCGGAAGGCCGCGAAGTCCCAGAAGCGGGGGTAGGCCGTGGCGCCGGTCACGATCATCTTCGGCCGGTGCTCGCGGGCCAGGGCGCGGACCTCGTCCATGTCGATCAGGTGCGTCTCGCGGTCGACGTGGTAGGCGATGAAGTCGTAGTACTGGCCGCTGAAGTTGACCGGCGAGCCGTGGGTCAGGTGGCCGCCCTGGTCCAGGGCCAGGCCCATGATCCGGTCGCCGCGCTCCAGCAGGGCGTGGTAGACGGCCATGTTGGCCTGCGCCCCGGCATGCGGCTGCACGTTGGCGTGCTCCGCGCCGAACAGCTCCCGGGCGCGGTCGCGGGCCAGGTTCTCGGCCACGTCCACGAACTCGCAGCCGCCGTAGTAGCGGCGTCCCGGGTAGCCCTCCGCGTACTTGCCGGTCAGGATCGAGCCGGTCGCCTGCAGCACGGCCAGCGACGGGTAGCTCTCCGACGCGATCAGCTCCAGGTGCGACCGCGTCCGCTCCTCTTCGTCGCGGACGACCTGCGCGATCTCCGGATCCTCGCTGTCGAGCGGTGCCCAGACGTCCATCGGCCGGTTCTCCTAAGGCTGGGGTGGGGCTCCCGTGGAGTGTAGACCGATGCGGCCGCGCTCCGCGACCGGCCGGGCGGCTCAGTCGGCCCAGGCAATGCGCTCGTCGATGTGCCGGTGCAGCCGGTAGTGGGTCGGCCGGAAGCCCAGCGCCGTCCAGGACCGATGGGTCGGGAGCGACGCCGTCCGCCAGTCGGTGATGCAATGGCCGGCGCCCGCCTCGCGAGCCTCCGCCAGGCCGGCGGCCAGCAGCGCACGCATCAGTCCGCGGCCGCGGGCCTCGGGGCGGGTCATGGCCACGGCCAGCTCCCAGGCAGCCTGCGGGACCATGGGCGCGGGCTCGGCCTGGTAGAAGGTGGCAAGGGCCAGGACGCGCCCGTCGTGCTCGGCCAGCCAGTGGTGCGCTGCCGGCTCCTCCAGCTCCTCGGCCCAGGAGCCACGGTAGGTGGGGATCGTCTCCGGCAGCGTGATGGCATAGGCCGGCGGGCGCATCAGCGCCAGCGAGATCAGGGGCAGCAGGTCCGCGAGCCGGTCGATGTCCGCCGGCGTGGCCCTTCGCACCGTCACGCCTGCCGGCGCCGGCGCGCTCAGCTCCACGTCCCGGACGGCGTGCGCCTGCATCTGGCCGAAGCCGGTGCGGAACCAGGCCGCCGCCAGGGCGGCGTCGTCGGCCGGCGCGTGCACGTAGTGGCGGAAGAAGCCGCGCTCCACGAAATGGGCGGACCAGGC
>JBOGSY010000186.1:0-4344 GCA_050691915.1 Candidatus Limnocylindria bacterium
GCGCCAGCCCGTCCGCGTCGCCCACCGCCGTGCCGACCGCCGGCCCGTCACCCACCCCGCAGCCGCAGTACGGGCCGCTGGAGATGGTCTACCTGGGGCGCCAGTCGGCGCTGGCGCCCATCTACCTCCTGCGCCGCGACTTTTCGACCACCGCCAACCCGACGGTCATGGCCCAGTCCGGGCAGGGGATCACCCGCTACGCCTGGTCGCCCGACGGGCGGGTGGGCGCGGCCATCGTCAACGGCACGGCCCTGGCCCTGACGCCCGGCTCGCCGGCGCGCAGCCTGGCCGAGGACGTCAGCGCGCTGACCTTCGGTTGGGACGCGGAGACGGTCTACGGGGTCAGGATCGTGGCCGCCGGCGCCAACGACCGGGCCGAGGTGCTGGAGATGGACTTCGCGGCGGCGTCGGCGGAGGTGCTGGCATCGGTCACCTACCCGCGCCCGGTCATCGGTCCCGACCCGGCCCTGCGCGAGGCGCAGTTCATCGACGACGGCGGACTGGTGCGGATCTACGCCATGTCGGACGGCAACCTGGCGGTCTGGATCCTGGGAGCGCCGGCCACCTACCGGGTCGATCCGGGGGACGGGGGCGTGGACCAGATCGCCCGCCAGCCCCTGCTCTGGTCGCCGGACGGCCGCCTGCGGATCGTCCTCGCCGAGAGCGCCAACGGCAGCACCGCGCTGAACCTGGCCGACCGGACCGATGAGACCGTCGCCAGCGTCTCGGTCAGCGGGCTGGTCAGCCACGTCCGCTGGGCCGGGACGAGCAACGAGGTGGTCTTCACTCTGGGTCGCCAGGGAGCGGGTGGCGGCGTGCGCCAGGATCTGTACGTCTGGGACCTGCGCGACGGCGTCGCCCCGGCACCGCTCACCAGCAACGGCATCTCGTTCGGCGCGGACTGGGTCGGGGTGAGGGCGAACTGGCTGCCGTAGGATGGGTGGACCGATGCACGAGATCGTGAACCCCATCGCCCTGGAGCTCGACGAGACGGCCCGGGTGATGCGCATCCGCTGGGATGACGGCCACCTGGGCGAGTGGGCCTGGACCCCGCTGCGCCGCGCCTGCCCGTGCGCGCTGTGCGCCGGCGAGGGCAGCCTCCCGGGCGTCGTCACCCTGGAGACCGCCTTCACCCCGCAGCAGGTCACCATGGAGCGGGTGAAGTGGATCGGCCGCTACGCGCTGGCGCCAATCTGGGCCGACGGCCACGACACCGGGCTGTTCACCTACCTCCGCCTCCGCGAGCTGTGCCAGTGCGAGGAGCACCGGGCGTCAGCCGGCAGCGGGCCGGCGCCATGATCCGCTCCGGGGACCGGTTCAGCCTGGCCCTGGGCGGCGGAGGGGGTCGCGGCTGGGCGCACCTGGGCGTGGCGCGGGCGCTCGCCGAGGCGGGGCTGTCGCCCAGCCTGATCGTGGGCACCAGCATGGGCGCCATCGTGGGCGCCGGCCTGGCGGCGGGGTACTCGCCGGACGCGATCGAGCGCGTGGCGCGACGGACGCCCGTCTACCGCCTGGTCGGCCACCGGGCGCGGATGGCACTCTTCGACCCGCGCCCGGTGCTGGAGCGGCTGGCCGGCGCGCTGGGCGACCCGCGGCTGGAGGACCTGCCGATCCCGCTGGCGGTCAGCGCCTACGACCTGGTCAGCGGCCGCGCGGTCGCCATCACCACCGGCCGGCTGGTCGATGCCGTGGAGCGCAGCATCGCCGTGCCGCTCTTCTTCCCGGCGTGCCGCGACGCGGACGGGATCTGGTGCGACGCCGGGCCCTGGGAGGCGGTCCCGGTCAGCCTGGCGCGCGGCCTGTCGCCGGACCCGGTGATCGGGGTCTGGGTCGACGTCCCGAAGCCCGCCCTGCTCACTCGCCGGCCGGTTGCCGCCCTCCTGCGTGCGGCGGCCCTGCGCCTGGCGCCCGGCGGTCCCATCCGCCGGCTCACCGCCCGCCGCTACCTGGCGCTGCTGGCGGAGCGATGGGCCGACCCTGTCCACGAGGAGGCCCCGGACCTCCTGATCCGCCCGCGGCTGGGGATGACGCCGGCCTGGCACTTCACGCGGGTGCACCGGATGGCCTCCCTGGGTTACCGCGACGCGGTCGCCGCCCTGGCGGCGGCCGGCCTGGCGGCGCGGGCGGAGGCATCGGTCCGGGAGCGCGGGGCCGTGCATGCCGCCTGAGCTGCCCGGCCTGCTGCTGGTCCACGCCCACCCCGACGACGAGTCGCTTGCGACCGGCGGCCTGATCGCGCGCGCCGTGGCCGAGGGCCGCCGGGTCGACCTGGTGACCTGCACCGGCGGCGAGGAGGGGGAGATCCACGATCCCACCCTCGATTACGACGAGGCCTTCCCGCGCCTGCGCGCGATCCGCGAGGAGGAGCTGCGCTGCTCGCTGGACGCCCTGCGCGCAGAAGGCCCGGGTCAGCTGCACCTGCACCTGCTCGGCTACCGCGACTCGGGCATGATGGGCACGCCGTCGAGCGATCGCCCGGAGGCCTTCTGGCACGTCGCGCTGGACGAGGCGGTGGGTCGTGCGGTCGCCATCATCCGCAGCGCGCGGCCGGCGGTGATCGTCACCTACGATCCGAACGGAAACTACGGCCACCCCGACCACATCAACGCCCACCGGGTGGCGGTCGCCGCCTGGGAGGCCGCAGCCGACGGCTCGCGCTACCCGCAGGCCGGGGCGCCGCACGCCGTCGCCAAGCTGTACGAGATCGCGTTCAACCAGGACCGATGGACCGCGCTGATGACCGACATGTCTGCCCGCGGCATCCCCCTCCCCTGGGATTTCGGTGCGGAGCCGGAGTCCGGCCAGGAGCCGGAGTCGTTCGGCGTGCCGGAGGCGGAGATCACCACCATCGTGGACGTCGCCGCCCACGCCGCCGCCAAGCGGGCCTCCATGGAATGCCACCGGACCCAGCGCCAGGACATGGGCTGGCTGCTGGACCTGCCCGACGACCTCGCCGCGCTCGCCATCTCGCCGGAGCATTTCATGCTGACCCGGTGGCGCGACCGCCAGGTACCTGGCGACGGCCAGCCGGAGGCATCGGTCTTCGACGGCCTGTAGCCGCGCGCTACCATCCACGCCATGTCCAACCGATCCATCGGCCTCAGCGCAGAGCTCCACGCCTACCTGGTCGACCACGGCGTCCGCGAGCACCCCGTCCTGGCCCGCCTCCGGGAGGAGACGGCCAGGATGCACAACGCCGCGATGCAGATCGCCCCGGAGGAGGGCGCCTTCCTGTCGCTCCTGGTCCAGGTCACGAACGCCCGCCGCGTCCTGGAGGTGGGAACCTTCACCGGCTACTCGTCGACCGCCATGGCCCTGGCCCTGCCCCCCGACGGCCGGATCGTGTGCTGCGACGTCAGCCGTGAATGGACCGATGTCGCCCGCCGGGCCTGGACCGATGCCGGCGTCGCCGACCGCGTGGACCTGCGCCTGGGACCCGCCGTGGAGACGCTGGCTGCGCTGCTTGCCGCGGGCGAGGCGGGAAGCTTCGACCTGGCATTCATCGACGCCAACAAGTCGGACTACGACGCCTACTACGAGCGCGCGCTGGGCCTGCTGCGCCGCGGCGGGGTGGTGGCCATCGACAACGTGCTGCGGAGCGGGCGCGTGGCCGACGAGACCGTCACCGACATCGACACCACCGTCATCCGCAACCTGAACGCCAAGATCGTCGCCGACGAGCGGGTCGACGTGGCGATGCTGCCGCTGGCGGACGGCCTGACCCTCGCCCGCGTCCGGTGACCCGCGGGTCCCAGCTCCTGGCCGAGGCCGCCGCCCGCTGGGGCACGCCGCTGTACGTCACGGACCTGGACGCTGCTGCGGATGGCCACCGCGCCTACCGCGCCTATGCCGCCGCCTTCCCGGGCGCCCTGGTCGCCTACGCGGTCAAGGCCAACCCGGATCCCCAGCTCCTGCGTCGCCTGGCCGCGGAGGGCGCGGGTGCCGAGGTGGTCACCGCCGTTGAGCTGGCCCTGGCCCGCCGCGCCGGCGTGCCGCCGGAGCGGATCGTGATGAACGGCGTTGGCAAGCGCGACGAGGAGCTGCACCTGGCCCTGGGCGCCGGGGTGCTGATCAACGCCGAGTCGCTGGAGGAGCTCGGGGCACTGCTGGCCCTGGCCGCCGACCACCCCGACGCCCGGATCGGCCTGCGCCTCAACCCCGGGCTGGACGCCGGGACCCATCCCCACCTGGCCACCGGCGCCGCCGAGTCCAAGTTCGGCATCGCGCTCGACGATCTGCCCCGGGCACTGGCCGCCCTGCGCGCCGCCGGCCGGCAGCTGCACAGCCTGGGCGCGCACATCGGTTCCGACCTGGAGTCCGCCGAGCCGTTCGCCAGCCTAGCCT
>JBOGSY010000187.1:0-4336 GCA_050691915.1 Candidatus Limnocylindria bacterium
CGGCCGAGCTCGGCTGGCGCGAGGTGACGCGCGACCCGCTCGCGCACCGCGCGGCCGGACCGGCGACCCGCCACGCCCTGGCCGACGAGCAGCGGGCCGCCCTGGAGCGGATCGAGGCGCTGCTCCCGGGCGGCGAGCTGCTGCTGGAGGGCGTCGCCGCGGCGGGCAAGTCGGACGTCTACCTGGCGGCGGTTGAGTCGACCCTGGCGGCCGGGGCGGGCGCCATCGCCCTCGTCCCGGAGCTCTCCGGGGTGCCGCAGCTGGCCGACCGCTTCGCCGGCCTGGTCGGCGACGAGCTGGCGGTCCTGCACTCCGGCCTCTCCGCCGGTGAGCGGCACGACCAGTGGTGGCGGATCCTGCACGGCGAGGCGCGGGTGGTGGTGGGCACCCGGACCGCCGCCTTCGCCCCGCTGGAGCGCCTGGGCCTGATCGTGGTCGACGAGGCGCACGACGGAGCCTACAAGTCGGACCGCACGCCGCGCTACGACGCGCGCTGGGTGGCGCGCCGGCGCGCCGCGCTGACGGGTGCGCGGCTGGTGCTCGGGACCGCCACGCCGGACGTGGTGACCATGGCCCGCGTTCGCGGCGGGATGGCCGACCGGGCCCGGCTGCGGGAGCGGCGGGTGGGCGTCACGCCGGAGGTCGAGCTGGTCGACCTGCGGGCCGAGCTGGCGACGGGCAACCGCTCCGTCTTCAGCCGCTCGCTGGCCACGGCGCTGGGGCAGCTGCGGCGGGGGAGCGAGCAGGCCATCCTGCTCATGAACCGGCGCGGCGCCGCGACCTTCGTCCTGTGCCGCGACTGCGGGGAGAGCCTGCGCTGCCCGGACTGCGAGCTTCCGTTGGTCTTTCACGCCACCGACGCGCTGCTGCGCTGCCACCACTGCGGCCGGACGGCGCAGCCGCCACAGCGCTGCCCGCGCTGCGGCAGCCCCCGGATCCGCTACTTCGGCGCGGGCACCCAGCGGGTCGAGGCGGAGCTGCGCGCGCGCTTCCCCCAGCTGCGGGTCGCCCGCCTCGACTCGGATGTGCTGGCCGCGCGGCGGGGCTTCGAGGCGGTCTACGACGACTTCCGCGACGGGCACGTGGACGTGCTGGTCGGCACCCAGCTGGCGGCCAAGGGCCTCGACCTGCCGAGCGTCACGCTGGCCGCCGTCATCGCTGCCGACGTGACCCTCAACCTGCCCGACTACCTGGCGCCGGAGCGCACCTTCCAGCTGTTGGCCCAGATCGCCGGCCGCGCCGGCCGTGGACCGATGCCGGGGCGGGTCATCATCCAGGCCTACGCCACCGACCATTACGCCGTGAAGGCCGCCGCCCGCCTGGACGTGGACGGCTTCGCCGACGAAGAGCTCGCCCGGCGCCGCCTGCTGGGCTATCCGCCGGCATCGGTCCTGGCCCGCCTGCTGGTGGCCGATCCGGACCGGGGCCGAGCGGAGGCGCGAGCCATGCGGGCGGCCCAGGCGGTGGCCCTGCCGGGGGTCGAGGTGCACGGGCCGTTGCCGGCCTACGTCGCGCGGCGCGCCGGCCGCTGGCGCTTCCAGGTCGTGCTGCGCGCCGGCCGCGAGGAGGACCGGGCGGCGGCCCTCGAACGGGTGCCGGGCGGGGTGGCCATCGACGTCGACCCCGCCTCGCTGCTCTGACCGGGAGAGCGTCGCGATCGGGAACGGTTACATAGGGTCGTCAGGCCGCCACGCAATTCGCTTGGCACGTCACGCACGCTCACGGGGTCTGCGTTGAACATGAGTTGAGTGACTCGCAGGTTCGTCCACTTGAACTACCCACGCCCCAGCGACGTCATGGAGTTGTGATGGAGACGATTCGGCTTCGCCGGCGCCACACGTGTTGGGCGTCCTGCTTTCTCTGCTGGTTGTTCGCCTTCGTCAGTGGAGCATGCTACGAACTTCGGATCGGCCGCCGATGGCGGCACGTCGGAGGTTCTTGGCGCCCGGATATGGCCCACCTCGATGCCACGTACTGAAGGTTTCCACAAGGGTCCATTCCGCCGCTTGTCCTTGGCGCTGCTCGTTGGAGCGTTCGCGCTTGTCGCGTGTGCGGGCAGGGGGATCTCCCAGGACCGCATAGGCGGGGAGGACTTTTGGGGACCCTTGCGCGTCGGTGGAGACGAGGTAGAGGGTTACGCGACCTTGGCAGCCATGGCACGTGGTGCGGACGCAGTCGTCGTCGGCCACTTCACAGGCATCCGCGATAGCCGAGTCATCCAGGGAGATGCGCCTCAGGACCGCGTAGGGTACGCCGCGGCGGACGTGCTGGTGTCGGAACTGCTCCTCGGGCAGCTGCCAACGGACAACGTTCCGCTGGAGTTCCTGCTAACGGCACCCGGCGATCCGGTGGACCAAGTCTCGGAGCTCGGCCGCTCACTGCCCACAGGGGAAAGCGTGCTGTTCTTGCGCGAAAAGGGAGGGGCTGAGGCCAGCCTATTCCGCGTCGTCAACTCGAACGGTCTGTGGACAGCCACCACCCGCGCTCCCCTCGATACCCCGCTTGCAGCGGATGAGCCCGCCAGCAGCAAGCTCTATGCTGCCGAGCTGGCCGGCATTCAGACGCTGGCAGAATTCATCGACGCCGTAAGACAGCTCCGCTGAGTCCGCCGCGAGCCACCGTAGTCCCGACAATCCCGGTCAAAGGGGGATCCACGTGACAACAGTATTTTCCCGTCGTGGCGACCCTACTTGAGGCAAGGACTTTCCCGGCTGGTATGCCGAGATGCGGGCGCGGTTACCTGACGAAAGCGCATCCAGCCCGTCGCTCCGAGGTCGCGCAGGGTCCCGCCGAGCTTGGCTATCAGGGTCCCCGTTCGGCCCTGGCGAAGGTGGGCGCCGCCGAGTCATCCAGGCCAACCCGGCCGCGGGCGGAGGCGGAACGCCTTGACGCCCGTCGCCGTTCGAACCTATGTTGCGCGTATGAGCGACATGCGCCAGCCGCGCGCCTTTTACGAGGCCGACAGCTTGAGCACCGAGATCTACGACGCCGTGGCGGCGAGCATCATCCCGGGCAGCTCCGTCGAGGGCGACATCGACTTCTACCGCCGCTTGGCCAGCCAGACAGGCGGACCGATCCTTGATGTGGGCTGCGGCACCGGGCGTGTGGCTGCCGCCCTCGCGGCCGACGGTTACGAGGTCGTCGGCATTGACCTCTCCGCGCCGATGCTGCGGCTCGCAGAGCGACGACGGGTGGCGTTGCCCGCTGACGTAGCCGGCCGCCTCACCTTCCGTCAGGCGGACATGACGACACTCGACCTCGAGCGCGACTTCACCCTCATCGTGGCGCCCTCCCGGGTCTTCCAGTTCCTGCTCACAACCGACGCACAACGGCAGGCCCTGGCGGCCCTGCGCTTCCATCTGCGCCCCAACGGGCGGCTCGTCCTGGACCTGTTCGACCCACTGTTCGACCGCGTCGTCCCGAGCCCAGACGTTGTGCCACGCGGCGTTGAGGTCGTTCATCCAACAACCGGGAACCGCGTCACCTGGGAGGTCACGGCCCGGAACCCCGATCCTGCCCGTCAGCTCATCGTCGAGGAATGGGCGGCCAGCGAGATCGACGGATCTGGCCGTGTTGTTCGGACCGATACCGAGCGGCTCACCCTGCGCTGGTCGCTGCGGGGCGAGATGCGGCTCCTCTTCGAGCTAGCCGACTTCGAGGTCGTTGCCGACAACGGCGACTTCAGGGGCGGCCCGCCCACCTATGGCCGCGAGCAGGTCTGGGTTCTGCGGCGCGCAGAGGGCTAAAGCGGCCGCTGCGATCGCCGGCCCAAGGCCGTACTCAAGTGGACACCCCCCTTTCCCGGTTTCCGCGCCTGCTCGTCGGCGGCCGGCACGCTGCATCGGCATCGGTAGAATGGCGGCGTGGTCATCCGCCAAATCCTCACCGCCGAGGAGCCGATCCTGCGTGAGCGGGCGAAGAAGGTGACGCAGTTCGACGCGTCGCTCCATCGCCTGCTGGACGACATGATCGAGACGATGCGCGACGCGCCCGGGATCGGGATCGCGGCCAACCAGATCGGGGTACCGCTCCAGGTGGCCGTGATCGAGCTCGAGGAGACGGTCACCGAGCTCGTCAACCCGCAGATCGTGAAGGCCTCCGGCGAGATCGTCGACTGGGAGGGGTGCCTCTCGATCCCCGGGTTCGTGGCCGAGGTGACCCGCGCCGCCCGGGTCACGGTCAAGGCCCGCGACCGCCATGGCAAGGAGTTCCGGGTCAAGGGCGAGGAACTCTTCGCCCGGGCCCTGCAGCACGAGATCGACCACCTCAACGGGGTCCTCTACATCGACTATCTCGAGTCGCTCGAGGAGCTGGTCCGCGTCAGCGACCACTCGAG
>JBOGSY010000188.1:0-4315 GCA_050691915.1 Candidatus Limnocylindria bacterium
GCCACCAGCCGCGCCGGCGGCCGGGCTCGGGCAGGGGGAGCGAGGCGGGATCCGGCATGCGGGGCCGATCCTACTCGCCCCGCGGGCGACCGGGCTCGGCATCGGCCGGTGGCCGGGCTCCGGGGCGGTGCTAGCATCGGTCCAGCCATGAAGACCGATGCGGACCACACCCCCGTCGTGGTCGACGGCCTGCGCACGCCGTTCGGCCGCTACGGCGGCGCGCTGGCCGGCGTCCGGCCCGACGACCTGGCCGCCCACGTCATCCGCGCCCTGCTCGATCGGACCGGGGTGGATCCGGAGGCCGTGGACGACGTCATCCTGGGCGCCGCCAACCAGGCAGGCGAGGACAACCGCAATGTCGGGCGGATGGCCGCCCTGCTGGCCGGCATGCCGGTCGAGGTGCCGGGCTCGACGGTCAACCGCCTGTGCGGCTCAGGCATGAACGCTGTCGTCAGCGCCGCGCACGCCGTGACGGCAGGCGATGGATCGGTCTTCGTGGCCGGCGGGGTGGAGTCGATGACCCGCGCGCCGTTGGTGATGGCCAAGCCGTCGGCCGCCTTCCCGCGCGGCGAGCAGGCCCTGTACGACACGACCCTGGGCTGGCGCTTCACCAACCCGCGCCTGGCCGATGCCTACTACCCCTACTCGATGGGCGAGACGGCCGAGAACGTTGTCGAGCGCTGTGGCGTGACTCGCCAGGAGCAGGATGCCTTCGCCCTGGAGTCCCAGCGGCGCTGGGCGTCCGCGCAGGCCGCCGGGCGCTTCGCGGACGAGGTGACGCCCATCGAGGCGCCGTCCGGCAAGTCCACGAATGTGGTCGACACCGACGAGCATCCCCGCCCGGACACGACCCCGGAGCAGCTGGCCGCGCTCAAGCCGGCCTTCCGGCGCGATGCCTCCGGCTCGGTCACCGCCGGCAACTCCTCGGGCATCAACGACGGCGCCGCGGCAGTGCTCGTCACCTCGGCGTCACGCGCGCGAGAGCTGGGCCTGCCGCCCGTGATCCGGATGGTCGCCTCGGCGGTCGCCGGCGTGGACCCGGCGACCATGGGGCTGGGACCAATCCCCGCCTCGCGCAAGGCGCTGGACCGGGCGGGGCTTTCGGTCGGAGACCTTGACCTGGTGGAGCTGAACGAGGCCTTCGCAGCCCAGGCCATCCCCGTCATGCGCGAGCTCGACCTGGATCCTGAGCGCGTGAACGTCAACGGCGGCGCCATCGCCATCGGTCATCCGCTGGGAGCCTCCGGTGCCCGCCTGGTGGCGACCCTCATGCACGAGATGCGCAGGCGCGGTGCGCGGTACGGGCTGGCGACCATGTGCATCGGGGTCGGCCAGGGGATTGCCACCGTCTGGGAGGCGGTCGAGTAGCTCCGGAGACCAGCGGCGGGACGGCCGCCGAGTTGGCGTCTCGGACGGCTAGATCGTCCAGGAGGCCCACCGCTCGATCTGGAGCACCATTGCCGCGCCAAAGGGCGTGGTCCAGGTCGCGTACTGCGGGTACTTCCGGCGCAGGAGGCGGATCGCGGTCTCTCGTCCAGGTCCGCTCTCGACGATGCGCGCCATGCCGTCCACCCGCACCCACCACAGGCCGCGCCAGGACTCGTCGTACTCGTCCACCAGCAGCGAGACCGCGGGATTGGCGGCGATGTTCCGGTGGCGCAGCAGGTCCAGGCTGCGCTTCGGCTTCGGATCCGCGATGGCATAGACCAGGTCCCCGTCGACGGCGAAGACGATGGGCACCAGGTGCGGCCGCCCGTCGGCCCGGACGGTGGCCAGGTGCGCGGTGCGGGCCGCCGCCAGCCGGCGCCGCGCCTCGTCCGGCGAGAGGGGAGGCATCGGTCCGTCAGGAGATGCGCAGGCGGGGGAGCACCTTCTGGCCGAAGGTCCGGATGAAGGCCGCCTGGTCGCGTCCCACGTTGTGCAGGTAGATCTCGTCGAGGCTCGTACGCTGGCCGAGCGCTCCCATGAAGCTGAACGCAAAGGCGGACTGGCCCTGCTGCGGGGTCCACGGGTGGAAGTGCTCACTCACCTGGAAGCCCGCCGCGAAACCGGCCGCCTCGGCCCGCTCCGCCCAGTCCAGCAGGTCGGTGGGATGGAACTGCTCGAGCATGCACGCGTAACCGATCTTCGTCATGCGCACAGCCTAATGCGCACGGCCTGGCGCGCGTCGGTGCCGCCCAGCGAGGGACACGGCGAGAGGCCGCTCGCCTTCATGGACGGACGGCCCTCGCGCGGGGATGGAAGGTGCGGCTCAGTGCCAGCCGCGCCCGCCGTGGCCGCGGCCGAACCGGCCGCCGAACGGGCCGGGTCCGGGCTCTCCGCCCTCGTCCAGCCAGGACTGCACCCGCTCCAGGACGGCATCGGCCCGGTCCTGGTCGAGCCCCTCGGCCACCGCGGCGTCCAGGTCGGCCTGGACCGCCACGATCACGGCCGACGTGACGGTGTCGTAGGTCACCCCCTCGGCCGCGGCGATCTCCTCCAGGCTGGCGCCGTCGGCCATCTGCTCGATGAGGTCAGCGCTGTCCAGGCCCAGGGCGGCAGCGGCCGCGTCCAGGACGTCGGCGTGGACGAAGCCACGGGCGGCGCCGGCCGCGAAGGCCTTGCCCAGGCCGCCGATGAAGCCGCAGCCGGCCTCGCTGACCGCCTGGATCCGCTCCTTCATGCTCGCGGCCCGATCCTCGTCCAGGTCGCCCGCCTCGACGGCGGCGTCGATGGCCGCGATCGCCGCCGCCTGAGAGGCCGGCAGCAGGTCGTCACGGCTGACGCCCAGCTCCGTGGCCAGGGTTTCCAGGAAGACGTCGCAATATTCGCCGCCGGCCCCGCCCAGGATGCCGTGGGCGTCGACCGAGGTTGACGAGCCGCTGGTGGCGGGCGCGGCCAGCGCGCTGCCGATCAGGGTGCCGCCGACGATGGCGGTGGTGACGAGCAGCCCCGCTGCCCCGAGAAGCTTTGCGATGCGCATGGGATGGGACCTCACGTTTCTGTGCGCCGCTGGGCGGGAGCGGACGTTGGCTTAGCATGCGGGCCAGGCCGTGAAGATCGGATCAAGGGCGGAGGCATCGGTCTTGACATCTCCTGAACGGCGACGGGGCTAGCATGCCGCGCATGGGTGCCCGGATCCTGGTGGTCGAAGACGAGCCGCGCCTGCGCGAGCTGCTGCGGCTCTACCTCGAGCGCGAGGGCCACCGGGTGACCGATGCCGGCGATGGCACGTCCGCCCTGGCCGCCTTCGACGCCGATGGTGCCGACCTCGTGATCCTGGACCTCATGCTGCCCGGCATGCAGGGCGAAGTCGTCTTGGAGGCGTTGCGCGAGGCGGGCGACGTGCCGGTGCTCATCACCAGCGCCAAGCGCTCCGACGCGGAACGCATTGCCGGGTTGCGTCTCGGGGCCGATGACTACCTGGGCAAGCCGTTCAACCCGCATGAGCTGACCGCGCGGGTGGCGGCGATCCTGCGGCGCACCCGCCCGGGTGCGGACGAGGACGGGATCCTGTCGATGGCCGACGGGCGGCTGGTGGTGGACCCGCGCACCCGCCGCTACACGCTGGCCGACGGTCTCGCCGGTCGCCTGACGCCCGGCGAGACGGCGCTGCTGCTGGCCCTCGCCCGCCGGCCCGGCGCGGTGCTCAGCCGCGAACAGCTGCTGGAGGCGGTTGCGCGCCGCCCGGACGAGGTCTACGAGCGGGTGGTGGACGTCCATGTCGCCAACCTGCGCAAGAAGCTCGGCGACGACGCGGGCCGGCCATGGCTGATCGAAACCATTCCATCCACCGGCTACCGGCTGGTGGCGGCGAAGGATCCGGCGTGACCGCGCCGGTCCTCCCGTCGCGGACCCGCGGCACGCCGCTTTCCATCCGGCTGGCGACGCTGCTCTCGCTGGCCGTGGTGGCGGTGCTGCTGGTAAGCGGGGTTGCTGTCAACCGCTTCGTCAGCCGCTCGCTGGTGGACGAGATCTCGAATGCCCGCCTCCACCAGATCGAGTTCCTGGCGGACCAGCTTGAGGGCACCGACCTGCCCGAAACCTGGATCCGCGGTGGAGGTGTGCAGCGCGCCTTGAACCGGCTGGCGCGATTCGTCCAGGGCCGCGCGACCATCATTGACGACGGCCAGGCCCTGTACATTGCCGGACAGGTACCACCGAACGCGACCACCGCACGCATCGAGGAGGCGATCCTCGGCGAGGATGGCCTGACCTTGGTGGTCGAGGTCCCAACTGCGAATCCCCCCTTCCTCCAGATCTTCAACACCACGCTGGTGGTCGCCGGCGTCGCGGCGGTGGTCGCGCTGATGCTGGCCGCCGCGCTGCTCTCCGA
>JBOGSY010000189.1:0-4301 GCA_050691915.1 Candidatus Limnocylindria bacterium
GTGATCCACTCCCAGGTCTCGCGGTAGGTCGTGCTGCGCCACTCGACCGCGTCGTCCTCCTCCTCCGGTGGCGCGCCGCCCATCTGGCGCCGTGTGCGCGGCAGCTTCCAGCGCAGCGCCTCCTTGTCCGGGAAGCGCTGCACGGTGCGGTGGACCAGGTCGACGAGCGAGTCGGCGCGCAGCTCATCCGGGATCGTCAGCGGCTCCACCTCCGTCTGCATGCGGGGGCCTGGGGACGCTGCTCCCGCGCCGGGCTCCGGCGCGGCGATGATGGTCGACATCGGGTTGGGCCTCCGTTTGCGCTGGCTTCCGGGCCATTCTGGGCGTCCGGCACTGCGGTCGGACAGCGGCGGCATCGCTAGCCGGTTCGGCGCACCTCCTCGATGAGGTGCTGCGCCACGATCAGGCGCTGGACCTGGTTGGTCCCCTCGTAAATCTGGGCTCCCTTGGCATCGCGCATGAAGCGTTCGACCGGATTGTCGCGGCTGTAGCCGGCGCCGCCGTAGACCTGGACGGCGTCGGTCGCAACCCGCATGGCGGTGTCCGAGGCGTACAGCTTGGCCATGCTGCTGGCCGCGTTGAACGGCTGGCCGGCGTCGCGCAGGCGGGCGGCGCGCCAGGTCAGGAGGCGAGCGGCCTCGACCGAGGTGGCGGCGTCGGCCAGCATGGCCTGGATCATCTCCTGGTCGGCGATCGGCCGGCCGAACTGGGTCCGCTGGGCGGCGTAGCGCGCGGCGTGCTCCAGCGCGGCGCGGGCCAGGCCGACGCAGGCCGCGGCGATGCTGATCCGCCCCGCACCCAGGCATGACAGCGCGACCTTGAGCCCCTGGCCCTCCTCCCCCAGCCGGTTGGCGGCCGGCACGAGCGCCTCCTCGAAGATGAGCTCGACCGACGCCGAGTCGCGGATCCCCATCTTGCGCTCGTGGCTGCCCACCCGGAAGCCGGGCGTGTCGCGCTCCACCACGAAGGCCGTTATCCCCTCCCGCCCCTTGCCGCGGTCGACCGTGGCGAAGACCACGACCACCTCCGCGTCCGCGCCGTTGGTGATCCAGACCTTGGTGCCGGTCAGGGCGTAGCCGGCATCGGTCCGGTCCGCGCGCAGGACGATGGCCGAGGCGTCGGAGCCGGCCTGGGGCTCGGTGAGGGCGAACGCGCCCAGCTGGCGGCCGGCGGTCATGGGTGGCAGGAAGCGCGCCCTCTGCTCATCGGTCCCGTAGGCCTGGATGCAGAGCTGCGACAGGATGTGGACACTGAGGGAGATCGCCATGCCCATGTCCGCCGCTGCGATCTCCTCGCAGGCCAGGATCCAGGCGAAGGTGCCCATCCCCGCCCCGCCGTACTCTTCAGGGTAGGGGATCCCGGCGAGGCCCAGCTCGCCCATGCGGTCGAACAGGGCGCGGTCGTAGCGCTCCTCCTCGTCGCGGCGGGCCACCGTCGGCGCCAGCTCCCGCTGGGCGAAGGCGGCGGCCGTGTCGCGCACGCCGCGCTCCTCCTCGGACAGGGCGAACGGGTCCGGCCGCCGGGCGCTCGCCGCGATCGCCATCAGCCGACCCTCTTGCCCTTCTCGTCGTAGGTATAGAAGCCGCGGCCCGCCTTGCGACCGAGGTGGCCGGCGCTGACCATCTGGCGCAGGAGCGGCGCGGCGCGGAACTTCGGGTCGCCGAAGCCGCGGTACAGGACGTCCATCACCCCCAGCATCACGTCATTGCCGATGAAGTCCGAGAGCTCCAGCGGCCCCATCGGGTGGTTGAGGCCCAGCCTGGCCCCGGCGTCGATGTCCTCGGCGCTGCCGGTCGACTCCATCAGGGCGAAGATCGCCTCGTTGATGAACGGGCCGAGCATGCGGTTGACCAGGAAGCCGGGCATGTCCTTCGATTCGATCACCGTCTTGCCCACGTCCTGGGCGAACTGACGCGCCGCCGCGTGGGTGGCGTCATCGGTCTCCAGGCCGCGGATGATCTCGATCAGCTTCATGACCGGGACCGGCGAGAAGAAGTGAAGGCCGATGAACTTCGGTGCGCGGTCGGTCGCCGTCGCGAGGCTGGTGATGCTGATGCTGCTGGTGTTGGTGGCGAACAGGGTGTCCGGATCCGCCTTCTCGCTGATCTCGGTCCACGTCTGACGCTTGAGCGCCTCGTCCTCGAACACCGCCTCGACGACCAGGTCGTGGCTCGGGACGCCGCCGGTGCCCGCCGCGGTGGCGATCCGGGCCAGGGTGGCGTCAGCGTCCGCCTGCTCCAGCTTCCCCTTCTCGACCTGGCGCGCCAGGTTGCCGGCGATCCGCTGGCGGCCGGCCTCGGCCAGCTCGGGAGTCCGGTCCGCCAGGGTGACCTGCTTGCCCGCCGCCGCGCTCACCTGGGCGATGCCATGGCCCATCAGTCCGGCGCCGATGACGTAGACCCGCTCGATCCTCATGGCCGGCTAGCCTACCAGCCACGACCCAGCCGCCGAGCACGCTCAGCAGCGCAACCAAGTGCCGCCCTGTGACGTCCCCGCATCTGTAGGGCCGGAAAGTACCTTTTGACTCCGAAACTAGGGAGTTCTATCTTTGCCTCGACAGCGTTCCGATCCTTCGATAGCCGAGCGTAGGAACATGGCAGTGCGTACATCCCTGAGCGCCCGCGGATTAGGGTCCTCGACTGCTGCCATGGCCGGCGCCTTGCTGGGTACGCTGCTCGCCCTGGCCATTGCTGGCCTGCATCCGCAAGTCACTCGGTTCCCAACCCGCGGTGGGGCTGGGACTGCAACGGCAATCATGTCATCGACGATGCGTGCACAGACTACGACCCCATGGCCGGAGCCGGTCAGAACGACGCCTTGGTCTCGAAGGTGACGACATCGCCGCGCCCAATGGCCTCTGCTGAGGACGTCTGATGACAACCGAGGTTCCGCAGCGACGCTCCACTCCGCTCGCGGTGCTGATCGTAGCGGCCGTCGCCGTCCTACTTCTGCTTGTCGTGGCGGCGATGCAGGTATCCGGCAAGCCCCCGGCGGAGTCTCAGGCTGACGTGGCAGAAGGCAAAGCAGTTGCGGCGCTGCGTCAACTGAGCGGATTTGGCTGCGTCACGGCCTTCTCAGACTTTGGCCCGCCACCCGATGCAGATCCTCGCGCAGCGGACGGCCTGGCTAAGCTGCGGGGCGCCGACGGCTGGGTGGTTGATGGCTCCATATATGCCGGAGATGCGCAATCCGCGGCGGCGGCATTCGGTGGTGAAGTCATCTCCCAGTCGATTGGCGTCCAGTGGATCATTACGGACAGCAACGGCACCAAGAGCGCGGTGATGATTGCGCAGTCGGTGGCAGACGACGGCCAAGAATACTGGGCGGAACTGGCCACGATTACCGCGGTGGAGTGCAGCACGGTTCCGGCGGAGTAAGGCGGGTACCCGGCGATAAACCCTAGTCGGCTGCCTCGGCTCTCACGGCTTCTCCATGATCTGAATCGAGAACCGGACTCACACGGTTGTCGACGTGTTCCTGTTCGCGTCGGCAATCGGACGGCAGCCTCGCGCTGGGCTGCCTCGACCGGGGCGCCACGGCCGGCGGCAGGTCGGCAGTCGTCGCCAGCATCCGCCATAGGAAGGGCTCGTCGGCGGGCTCAGCTCGCCGGATGACGAGGCTCATCTCCCGAAAGCCTAGCAGCGCTACATGGCATGCTTCGCGGCAATGAGCGACCAACGCCCGGCCATCGCAGCCAGCCTGCGCCCGATGCGCCCGGACGAGTTCCCCGCGTTTCTCGAGGCGTCGAAGCGCAGCTACGCCGAGGGCATCGCCACGCAGGGCGACCGGACGGTCGAGTTCGCCCGGCAGAAGTCTGAGGAGGACCACGCGGCGGTCCTGCCGAACGGCCTCGACACGCCGGGCCACGCCATCTTCGTGGTCGAGGCGGAGGGTGAGCGGGTCGGCCTCCTGTGGCTGGCCGAGCGCGAGCTCGGCAGGAGATCGGTTTATTTCGTGTATGACGTCGAGATCGACCCGGCCCACCGCGGCAAGGGCTACGGGCGCGCGGCCATGCTGCTCGCGGAGGACGAGGCCAGGCACCGCGGCCTGTCGCGCATCGAGCTCAACGTGTTCGGCGGCAACCAGGTCGCACGCGGGCTCTACCGCTCGCTCGGCTACGTGGAGACCGCGGTCCAGATGGGAAAGGACCTCGCCCCGGACTAGGTGTCGCCGCCCAGCAGCCGCTCGGCCGCGCTGATCGGGTCCAGCTCGCGATCCGCCACCGCCTCCACGGTGGGCTCCCAGGCGGCGTCCTGTGCCGCGCGGCGCAGGGCCAGGTCGGCCAGCGCCCGTCGCAGCTG
>JBOGSY010000190.1:0-4275 GCA_050691915.1 Candidatus Limnocylindria bacterium
CTCACCGCCCGGCAGGGCATTCAGAATGGGCAGCACCATCGACCACATGCTCGAGTCGCGTGACGATGCCGAGGACGCGCGCCTCAGCCTGGAAGCCAGGCTGGCAGACTTCTTCGAGACGCACTATGCGCGGCTGACGCGCCTGGCGACGCTCGTGTGCCACGCGCATGTCCCGGTGGAGGATGCGGTCCAGGCGGCCATGGAGCAGGCGTGGCGCCGGCGCCACACCCTCCAGGACCCAGCGCGGCTTCGGCCCTGGCTGGATCGGATCGTGGTCCGCGAGGCGATCCGCCTCAACCGCCGGCCCTGGTGGGGTGAGCGCGGCCACCCGACCGACGCTGAGGCGGCGGCGCACTCCGATCCCTGGTCGGCGGCGGATCCAGCCTGGATCGACGTGGTCGAGGCCTTCCGCTCACTGCCCATCGAGCAGCGCGCCGCCATTGCCCTGCACCTGTATGCCGGCCACTCGGTCGAGGAGACCGCCGCGATCATGGAAACGGGCCTGGAGACCACGCGCTCACGGCTTCGGCTGGCGCGGCAACGCCTGCGCCGCGAGCTGCGCGAAGAGGACGACCGATGAACGCCGACGATCGCCTGGACAACGTCATCCGCGCAGCGCTGGTGTGGGAGGCCGGGCGCGCCGAGGCGAGCACGCCCCCATTCGATCGGGCGATGAGCGACCTGGCCGATCGGCTGGAAGCGCGGTCCTCCCGGCGCCGCAGCCCGATCCTCTCCCGTCGGCTGGCCGTCTTGCTTGCCGCGGCGCTCCTGGTGGCTGCCCTGGCCGTGGGAGCGGTGGTCTCCGGCTTCTTCCGGGTGCCGGCCCTGGCCGCCGTCGTCCGCGCCGACTGTGTCGAGCTCCCGGAGCCCCCCACCGAGATCTGTGACGAGACCCTGGTGCTGGTCGATGGCCACGGAAATGAGCGCCAGGCCTTTCCACCGGCAGGCGCGCGGCCGGTTCGGATCTCCAGCCCCGCCTGGACGCTGGATGGACGCCGGCTGGCCTTCGTCTCCGAGTCTGCCGTGGCCGCGACGCCGGCCGACCCGCTCGGGGCCGGGCGGCGGGGGGTGTACGTGATCGACCAGCGCGGCGGCCCCGCCCGGATGGTCCATGTCCTGGACGAGGATGAGGGCGTCTGCAACCTGAGCTGGGCCCCCGACGGCGGGTCCATCGCTGTCTGCGTCTCGCCGTGGCGAGGCGATGCCGACCGCCTGCAGACGAGCCTGCGGGTCGTCGACGTCGAAACTGGCGAGGTCACCATCCTGGCCGATGACAGCGATTCGGTCCGGCCGGCGTGGTCGCCCGATGGCGCCTGGATCCTGTACCGGTCGGGTGCCGAACGGCAGGCGGACGGCGTGCGAGCCACATCAGGGTGGATCGTCCGGGCGGACGGGACGGAACGGCGCCACATCGTGGAGCTCGACCCGGAGGGATTCGGCGAGCAGCCGATGGCCTGGACACCCGACTCCCAGGCGGTGGCCGTGGAGGGCCGCTCCACGCGACGCGAGGCGACTATCGAGATCATCCGGCTCGATGGCGGGCGCTCGACCGTCACGCCTCGTCCGGAGGGAAGTGACACGGGTAGCTACCTCGACTTCAGTGTCATCTCGTGGTCATCGAACGGAGAGGTGGCGTTGGCCGCTCGAGGGTTCGACGGCTTCGAGCTGGTGATCGGGTCGCCACTAGGGGCGAGCCGCTCGGTGGCCTCGACGACCGACAGCGGTATCGCGTTCATCGAGATCGGCGGCCTGGGCTGGTCCGCGGATGGGCGACACCTGACCTGGTGGGAGCCCCACCCGCCGTCCTTGGGGATGTGCGTGGTCACCTTCAGTGCCTCGGAAGAGGCGACGGACCGGCACTGCATCGCCGATACCTACGGGCTCGCGGTTGTCGGAACCCCCGGGGGCCTCTGAAGCAACCAATGAGCCGGGGGGCGACGACGGCGTTCGAAGTCCGGGCGGGGCACGCTACGGGGAGGAGGACGTGACGCACACCGGAGCGACCCCGGCCGAGGGCCTGCTCTGGATCGCCGCCGGCATGGACGCCCGGCTCCGCGGTTCGTGATGGGAGACTGAACCGCCACTGAGGAGCGGCCTCCAGGCGGCGCCTCACCGGCACCGGTCAGAGGCCGATCTCCGGCGCGATGCTGCCCAGGTAGCGGACCAGGTTGGCCACGTGTTCGTCGAAGTCCATACCGATCTCCTCGGCCCCGGCCAGCAGCATGTCGCGCGGGACCGCCCGCGCGAAGGCCTTGTCCTTCATCCGCTTACGGACGTGCGCCGGCTCCACGTCGGCCATCCGTCGGGTGGGCCGCATCAGGGCCACCGCCACCAGGAACCCGGAGAGCTCGTCGCAGGCGTAGACAAGATGGTCGAGCCGGGAGGCACGTGGAACGCCCAGGGCATCGTTGTGGGAGCGCACGGCTTGAACCACCGCTTCGGGGTATCCCAGCCGCGCCAGCTCGTCGGCCGCCACGGCCCCGTGCGTGGCGGGATCCGGGAAGCGCTCGTAGTCCAGGTCGTGAAGCAGGCCGGCGATCCCCCACTCCTCAACCGTCTCGGCGTCCAGCCCGTCGGCGTCCGCGTAGCCGCGGACGCCGGCCTCGACCAGCCGCCCGTGCTTGCGGAGCGACGGGTTCTGGTTCCAGGCCTCCAGCAGGGACAGCGCCTCGGCCCGGGTCGGCCCGGTCACGCCCGCCGCGCCATCCCCATCTGGAGCACGCCGCCGGCCAGCACCGCCAGGAGGCCGATGATGATCAGCGGCAGGTTCCCGTTGCCCAGGAACAGGCCGATCACCACCAGCAGGATTCCCAGGATCACCAAAGCTGCGATTGCCACGACTGCACCCTCCGTCGCTGCATATCCCAATGGCGACCGATGATACCGCCCCGTGGGCGGGGGCTCAGGCGGGGACGGCCGCCGGGCGCCGGCCGCGAGCCGGCGGCGCGGTGCGCTGCGCCAGGCCCAGGGCCCGGCGCAGGTAGTGACCGGTGTGCGAGGCGGGCGTCCGGGCCACCTGCTCAGGCGTGCCCGCCGCCACCAGGTCGCCGCCGGCATCCCCGCCCTCCGGCCCCAGGTCGATGACCCAGTCGGCGCTCTTGATGACGTCCAGGTTGTGCTCGATCACGACGACCGTGTTGCCGGCGTCCGCCAGGCGCCCCAGGACCTGGAGCAGGCGCGCCACGTCGTCGAAATGGAGGCCGGTGGTCGGCTCGTCCAGGATGTAGAACGTCCTGCCGGTGGCCCGCTTGGCCAGCTCGGTCGACAGCTTGACGCGCTGCGCCTCGCCGCCGGACAGCGTGGTCGCGGGCTGGCCCATGTGGATGTAGCCCATCCCCACGTCGTGCAGGGTCTGCAGCCGGTTGCGGATGGACGGGACGGCGCCGAAGAAGGCGAGCGCCTCGTCGACCGTCATCTCCAGGATCTCGGCCACGTTCTTTCCCTTGTAGTGGATCTCCAGCGTCTCGCGGTTGTAGCGCTTGCCCTTGCAGACCTCGCAGGCGACGTAGACGTCCGGCAGGAAGTGCATCTCGATCTGGACGATGCCCGCCCCCTCGCACGCCTCGCAGCGCCCGCCCTTGACGTTGAAGCTGAAGCGGCCGGGCTTGTAGCCGCGCAGCCGGGCCTCGGGCACCGCCGCCAGCAGCTCGCGCAGGGGACCCCACAGGCCGGTGTAAGTGGCCGGGTTGGAGCGCGGGGTCCTCCCGATGGGCGACTGGTCGATCTCGATCACCTTGTCGACGTGCTCGATCCCCTCCACCGCGGCGTGGGCCCCGGGACGCTCGCGCGAGCGCCAGATCCGGGCCGCCAGGGCGGGGTACAGGATCTGGCTCACCAGGCTCGACTTGCCGGACCCGCTGACGCCGGTGACCGCCACGAAGCGGCCCAGCGGGAAGGCGACGTCGATCTCGCGCAGGTTGTTCTCGCGTGCCCCGCGGACGGTCAGCCACTGCCCGCTCCCCTTGCGGCGGCGCGGCGGCACCGCCACCGTCCGATCCCCGCGCAGGTAGTCCGCGGTGATCGAGCGCCGGCTGCGCAGCAGGTCGTCCAGCGGGCCGGAGTGGATCAGCTCTCCGCCGTGCTCGCCGGCGCCCGGACCGATGTCGATCACCCAGTCGGCGGAGCGAATGGTCTCCTCGTCGTGCTCCACCACGATCAGGGTGTTGCCCAGGTCGCGTAGCCGGACCAGGGTCGCGATCAGCCGGTCGTTGTCGCGCTGGTGCAGCCCGATCGAGGGCTCGTCCAGGATGTAGAGCACCCCCATCAGGCTGGAGC
>JBOGSY010000191.1:0-4272 GCA_050691915.1 Candidatus Limnocylindria bacterium
TTCATCCCCACCCGCGAGCACCGCCACATGTGGGAAACCAACCTGGTGCCCGACCTGCTGACCTTCGACCAGCTGCGATCGTCTCCGGGCCGGGGAGCCGGCAGCACGAACATCATGTTCGTCCTGGCCGACGGCACGCTGCACGCCCATTGCTCCGAGATCCCGGTCGGGAACTACAAGAAGGCCCACGTGCACGGTGAGGGCTACCACATCTTCCAGCTGTCCGGCTCCGGCTACTCCCTGTACTGGTATCCCGGTCAGGAGCCGATCCGGATCGACTGGAAGTACGGGACGCTGCACTCTCCGCCGCTGGGAATGTGGCACCAGCACTTCAACGTTTCGGATGACCCGGCCCGCTACCTGGCCATTGGCTTTGGAAGCTTCCGGTACCCGTTCCTGGGGGAGAAGATGCGCATGCTGGACCGCACGTACACCACCAAGAGCGACTTCCAGATCGACTACGAGGACGAGGACCCGGCGATCCGGAAGCAGTTCGATGAGGAGCGCGCTACGTTCCAGGAGCGGGCGGCCACACCGCAGCGATGAGCACGGCGGATCACTGGCACGACCATCCCCACGATGAGGAGCTGGTAGACACCGCCGGGGATCAGGGGATCGCCGCCACGATCTGGGCGGTCGATAACGTCGAGCTCAGCACCGTCGGCATCGACATCGGCTCGGCGACGTCGCACCTGATGTTCTCCAGGCTGCACCTGCAGCGACGGGCGCAGGGGTACTCGAGCCGGTTCGTGGTGGTCGAGCGGGACACCCTGTACCGCTCGTCGATCCTGCTGACTCCCTACCAGTCGGACGGGCTGATCGACGCCGGGGCGCTGGAGACGTTCTTCACCGCGGCCTACGCGGAGGCCGGGCTCCGGCGCCAGGACGTGGACGCCGGCGCGGTGATCCTGACCGGGGTGGCCCTGGAACGCGACAACGCGCGGCGGATCGCCGAGCTCTTTGCAGAGGAGGGCGGGCGGTTCGTGTGCGCGTCGGCCGGGCACAGCCTGGAGGCGCTCCTGGCGGCCCACGGGTCGGGCACGGTGGCGCGCTCGTCGGGCGGCGAGGCGGTGTTGAACATCGACGTCGGCGGCGGCACCACCAAGTACGCGCTATGCCAGGGCGGCCAGGTGCTGGCGACCATGGCCATCTGGGGCGGTTCACGGCTGCTGGTGCTGGACGACGGCATGCGCGTGCTCCGCGCCGAGCCACCGGTGGCCAGCCTGGGGGCCGGCCTGGGCCTGTCGCTCACACCCGGAGCGAAGGTCGATGAGCATGGCCTGCGCTCCCTTGCCGAGGCCATCGCGGCCCGGATCGTTGGTGCCGTGGCCGGTGAGGTGGAGCCGGCCGCCCACCTCGCCGGTGGCCTCCCCTCGGCTCCTCCCTTCGAGCGGATCGTCTTCTCGGGCGGCGTGGCCGAGTACCTGCGCGACGGAGCCGAGCCGGGGACACGCATCGGCGACCTCGGCCCGGTCCTGGCGACGGCACTGCAGCGGTCCGCGGCGACGCTGGGCGTCCCGATCGAGGTGGCGGCTGAGAGCATCCGCGCCACCGTCACCGGCGCCTCGCAGTTTTCGCTGCAGCTCAGCGGCAACACCATCCACCTGTCCGGACCGATCCAGCTGCCTGTGCACAACGTGCCGGTGGTGGCGATCGACCTGGACGGCCAGGCGCAGATCTCATCTGGATTGGTGGTCGAGGTGATCGAGCGACGGGTGCGTGAGATGGCCCTCGAGGACCGTGACGAGTCGGTGGCCATGGCGGTCAGCTGGTCCGGCGAGCCGCGCTACGCTGAGCTGCGGGCGCTGGCGGAGGGGATCGCCTCCGCGCATCTCGGCAGCAGCCGCCGGGCCGCTCCGCTGATGGTCGTGCTGGAGGCCGATGTCGGCGCCAGCCTGGGCGCCATCCTTCGCGACGAGCTCGAGGTGTCATCCGGGGTGATCGCCATCGACGGGGTCGAGGTGGCCGACCTCGACTTCATCGACATCGGCGAGCGCATCCTGCCGGCCAACGTGGTGCCGGTCGTCATCAAATCGCTGATCTTTCCGCATGGCGCCGTCGAGCGTCCTCGGATCCTGGGGAGCGTGTGACCCGTGTTCCTGAATGTGCCCGTCCGCCGCGGCGAGGTGGTCAAGCAGCGCGTCCCGATGGGCGAGCTTGCCGACGGATCCGAGGTGGGCCTGCCGGTGGTCACCATCGGTGGGGCCAGGCCCGGGCCTACGCTCTACCTCCAGGCCGGGATCCATGGCGACGAGCTGACGGGCATCGCCATCTGCCGCCAGGCGCTGTCCGGGCTCGACCCGGCGACGGTTTCCGGCGTGGTGGTGGCCGTGCCGGTTGCCAACGTTCCCTCCCATCTGACGCGGACCCGCGGCTTCCTGCACGAGGAACGCTGGCTGATCGACATCAACCGCATCTTTCCGGGAAACCCTGACGGGCTGCTGACAGAGCGCATCGCGCACGCCCTGTTCGAGGAGTTCATGCGCGGCGCGGACTTCACCATCGACCTGCATTCGGCGCTGGCCGGCTGCGACATCGCCCCATTCGTGTACATCGATCCCGATGACGACGAGGCCGGCACGTTCGAGGTCCGCGAGCGGCGCGGCCTGGCATTCGGCACCCCGTACGCCTATTACAAGCGCCGCGGCGAGATGCTCGGCACCAGCGACGTCAGCCGCAGCTTCTCCTCGCAGGCGGAGAAGATCGGCCTGCCCACCATCTCCGCCGAGATGGGGGAGTCGCTTCGCGTCAGCTGGGAGCGAGTGCCCCTGGGTGTGCAGGGCATCCGCAACGTGATGATCGACATGGCCATGCTCACCGAGGAGCCGGTCGTGGGCGGCGAACCCAGACGCTTCTCGACCATCACCCTGGTCCACGCGCAGCGCGGCGGCGGGCTGCGGCTCTTCGTCGACCTGGGGGACGAGGTCAGCGCGGGGCAGGAGATCGGCGAGGTCGTGGACGTCTTCGGGCAGCGGGTCGAGCGGCTGGAGGCTGCCGCGGACGGCTTCATCCTGCGCGCCATGCGCTACGGCTCGATCGCCACCGGAGCCGAGGTGGCGTGGATCGCCGCGTGACCGGGGTGGAGCCCCGGCCGAGCGCCCGTTCCCAGCTGCAGGCCTGGATCGTCATCGGCACCCAGTCGTTCGGGGGCGGCGCCAGCACGCTCTACCTCATGCGCGCGATCCTGGTGGGCCGTCGCAACTGGCTGAGCCTGCGCGACTTCTTCCAGGAGTGGACGCTCTCGCGGCTCAGCCTGGGCAACCACCTGACGGCGCTGGCTGCCCTGCTGGGGCAGCGGATCGGTGGCCGGCGGGGGGTCGTGCTGGCCGTGACCGGCCTGCTCATCCCCTCCGGCATCATCACCGCCATCCTGACCGGCGGGTTCGGCCTCATCCGCGACCAGCCGGCCATCCAGTCCGCCCTGGCGGGCATCGCGCCGGTCACCATCGGGATGATGATGGGGATCTCGTACATCCTGGTACGCACCATCCTCAGCCCGCGGTCGCTGGCGCTGCTGGTGGACCTGGCCGTCTTCGGCATCGCCGCCGCCGCCGGGTTCTTCCTCGCCGGCTCCACCATCATGGTCATCGTCTCCGGCGCCGTCGTCGGCACGCTGTTCCTGGGCCGAGACGAGGTACCACCCGAGACGCTCGAGGCCTAGCGGGCGGTGGATCCCCTCTGGCTCTTCCTCGTCTTCTTCCGCGCTTCCGTCTTCTCGGTGGGCGGGCAGAGCGGCCTTCCACTGCTGCGAGACGACCTGGTCCGCACGGGGGTGCTGACCGATGTGCAGCTCATCGAGGCCCTGACCATCGGTCGCCTTTCGACCGGGCCCGGAGGGCTGTACATGGTCGCCATCGGCTACGTGGCCGGCGGGTGGCTGGGCGCCGGACTGGCGCTGGTCGCCGTGGCGATGCCGCCGCTGCTGGTCCTGCCCGCATCGGCCTACCTTCGGCCACGCCTGACGCACCGCCGCGTCAACGGCCTCATCCGGGGGCTGGCGCTGACGACGACCGGGCTGGTGATCGCCACCAGCGTTCAGCTGCTGTGGTCCGCCAGCGCCGACGGCAGCCCAGCCATCTGGCAGTTCGCCCTGGTGGCCCTCGGCATCGGGATCAGCATCGAGGGCAAGCGCCACCCGGTCATCGTGATCGCCATCGGTGCTGCGGTGGGCCTGCTCCTAGCCGGCTGATGGCGCCGCGTTGCACCGATCGTATACAGTGGCACACAGACGGGCGGTATCATTTCCCGATGCCAGCGGAGAGGCAGGCTCCA
>JBOGSY010000192.1:0-4269 GCA_050691915.1 Candidatus Limnocylindria bacterium
CGGCCGAGGCGCTCCTCCGGGCGGCGTCCCCGTGAGCATGCCGCAGCCGGCCCTGGCCGCGGCGGTGGAGGCCTTCCTGCTGGAGCTGCGGGTGGAGCGAGGGCTCTCTCCGCTGACGTTGGCCGCCTACCGGCGCGACCTGGCGCAGTTCGCCGCCGTCGCCGGCGGTCGGTGGCGCGACGATCCCCAGCCCGTGCTCGACTTCGTCGGACGCCTGCGCCGCGAGGGGCGCAAGCCGACCACCCAGGCGCGCAAGGTGGCGGCCATCCGCAGCTTCTACGGCTTCGCGCTGCGCGAGGGGCTGGCGCGGCGCGACGTGGCCTCGCTGCTCGATGCGCCGCGACCCGGCAGCTACCTTCCGACCGTGCTGGCCCAGGACGAGGTGGAGCGAATCCTGGAGGCACCGCCCGATGACGACCCGCAGGGCATCCGCGACGCCGCCGTGCTGGAGCTCCTGTACGCCTGCGGGCTGCGGGTCAGCGAGCTGACCGGCCTGGACACCGACCGCCTGGACCTGGACGGCCTGCAGCTGCGGGTGATCGGCAAGGGAAACCGCGAGCGGCGGGTGCCCATGGGCGAGGTGGCCCGGGACCGGGTGCATCGGTACCTGGTCGGCCCGCGCGCGGCGTGGACCTCCGGCCGGCCAACACCGGCCGTCTTCGTCAGCCGCCGCGGGCGACGGCTGGCCCGGGAGTCGGTCTGGCGCCTGGTGCGCCGCTGGGCGACCGCCGCCGGGGTGGCGGGGCATGTCACGCCGCACACCTTCCGCCACAGCTTCGCCACCCACCTGCTGGAGGGAGGGGCGGACCTGCGGGTGGTCCAGACCCTGCTCGGCCATGCTAGCATCAGCACCACCCAGCTCTACACGCACCTGACCGGGGAGCGCCTGCGCGAGGTGTACAGCAGGGCGCACCCGAGGGCGTGAGACCGGACCCGTCCACCACACCAGCGCAGAGCAGCGGAGCACGCGCATGAGCTACGCCAGGAATCTCCTCAGCCGGGGCGAGGAGGTGGTGTTCGAGAGCCGGCAGCACTGGTTCGCCGTGCTGGCCCAGACGTGGCTCTACGTCGTGGCCGCGGTGCTGGCCTTCGCCGTCCTGATCTATACCACCACCGGGACCGATGGGGCCGGCTTCTGGGGGGTCCTCCAGGTCGTCTCGCTGGTGGGCCTGCTGGTGTCGCTGGCCTACATCGGGCTCAAGGTCTGGGCCTGGCGCAACCAGGAGTACCTGATCACCAACCGGCGAGTGATCAAGGCAGAGGGCATCTTCAACAAGGCGATGCGCGACTCCAGCCTGGAGAAGGTCAACGATGCGCACCTGACCCAGAGCTGGGTCGGCCGCATCTTCGACTACGGCACGCTGGACATCCTGACCGCGGCCGAAGAGGGCGCCAGCGCCCTGGACGACTTCCCGATGCTGGCCGAGCCGGTCAAGTTCAAGATCGCCATGCTCAACATGAAGGAGCAGCTGGAGTTTCCTGATCTGGCCCAGCCCCGGTCGCAGCGTCCGGGCGCGGCGCCCCAGATGCAACGGGCCGATCCCATGCCTCCCCGCGCCGGCTCGGACCGGGTGAGCGAGGTGCGTGCCGAGCCGATGCCGGCTCCGGTCGCGCCGGCCGCGCCCGTGCCGACGCCGGCGCCACCGGCCAGCCCGGGCGACCAGCTGTCGGCAACCCTGGAGAGCCTCGCCGCCCTGCGCGAGAAGGGGCTGATCACCCCGGAGGAGTACGAGGCCAAGAAGCGCGAGCTCCTGGAGCGGATGTAGGTGGAGGAGGTCCGCCGGGGCGCTCTGCCCGACGGGCTCTACGGGGCCGAGCTGGAGCGCCGCATTGACGAGACGGCGGCCACCATCCGGGCCAGCCTGGCCCAGGCCGCGGAGCTCGCCGGCCCGCGCCTCGCGTTCGTGCTCGGCTCGGGGCTGGGCGGCGTGGTCGACCTGCTGGATGCCGGGCCGCGGCTGACGATCCCGTACGGGGAGATCCCGAACGTGCCCGGCTCGGAGGTGGCGGGACACGCCGGCGAGCTGGTGGCGGGACGAGCCAACGGCCGCCCGCTGCTCCTCCTCTCCGGCCGTGCCCATCCGTACGAGGGCTGGAGCCATCGCCAATCCACCCTGCTGCTGCGCGCCTGCCTGGCCCTGGGGATCGAAACGGTGGTGCTGACCAACGCCGCGGGGGGCGTGAACCCCGAGTTCGAACCTGGCGACGTGATGCTCATCGCCGACACCATCAACCTGTCCGGGGAGAACCCGCTGGTCGGCCCCAACCTGGACCGCCTGGGGCCCCGTTTCGTGCCCATGGCCGACGCCTTCGACCCCGCCCTGCGGGGGCTGGCCCGCGAGGCCGCCGGGCGGGCCGGGGTCGTCCTGCGCGAGGGCGTCTACCTCATGCTCTCCGGTCCCAGCTACGAGACGCGGGCGGAGCTGCGCATGCTGCGCACCCTGGGCGCCGACGCGGTCGGGATGTCGACCGTCCACGAGCTGCTGGTCGCGCGCCACATAGGCGTTCGGGTGCTGGGCTTCAGCCTGGTGACCAACAAGGCCACGCCGGAGATGGAGGGCGAAGTGACGCACGACGAGGTGCTGGCCATGGGGCCGGTGGGCGCCGCCCGGCTGGTCCGCATCCTGCGCGAGCTGCTGCCGGAGCTCACCTGACGTGCTGTTCAGTGACCTCGGCCCGGCGCAGGTGCTCGGCATCGTGGTGGCCCTGGTGGTGGGGATCACCTTCCACGAGTTCAGCCACGCGTTCGTCGCCGACCAGCTGGGGGACCACCGGCCGCGGGCGCTGGGCCGGGTCAGCCTGAACCCGGCGGCCCACATCGACCCGGTCGGGGCCCTCTTCTTCATCCTGGCCGGCTTCGGCTGGGGCCGGCCGGTGCCGGTCAACGTCTACGCGCTGCGCCCGGGGCGGATCGGGATGGCGTTCGTGGCGGCCGCCGGTCCGCTCGCCAACCTGGCGGTTGCCCTGGTCTTCGCCGTCGCCTTCCGCGCGGCGGACGTCGCCGGCCTGCTGGGACCCGGCTCCGACTTCCTGTGGCTCCTGCTGCGCTCGATCGTCTTCTTCAACATCCTGCTGGGCATTTTCAACCTGCTGCCCATCCCACCCCTGGACGGCTACAACCTGGTCCTTCCCTTCCTTCCGCCGCGGACCGCCTTCAGGGTCCAGCGCTACGCCCAGTACGGGATCCTGGCCCTCCTGCTGCTGGTGCTGCTGTCCTACGGCCCGGGTCCCGGCCCGCTGGGCCTGCTGTTCGACGCCGCGGGCTGGGTCATGAGGCTGCTGACCGGTGCATAGGGTGGAGCAGTTCATCGGCCACCTCACCGCCCGGGTCGGCGCCGACGACGCGGCGCTCGCCCGCCAGCTGCTGCCCGCCGGGGCCTGGCCGCTCTTCGCCGCCATGCCGGTGGCCGATCGCCGCCACGGGCTGGACGTCGTGCGCCGGCTGCTGGCGGCGGGCTGGGACGATCGGGACCTGCTGGCAGCCGCCCTGCTCCACGACGCGGCCAAGGGCGACCGGATGCGGCTCTGGCACCGCGTCACCGGCGTCCTGCTGGAGGCGTTCGCCCCGCGGCTGCTCGAGCGGCTGGCCTCCGCCGACCCCGGATCCTGGCGCCGTCCCTACCACCTCTACCTGCACCACGCGGGCCTCTCCGCGGATGTCGCCCTGGCCGCCGGCTGTGGGGCCCGCACGGCGGCCTTCATCCGCGGCGATGCGACGGAAGACGACGCTCCCCAGGCAGCGGCGCTGCGCGCCGCCGACGAGGCCTCCTGAAGACGCCGATGCCCATGCAGCCGATCCCGATCCAGCCCGCGGCGTCGGCGCCGATGGGCCCGCCGCCCGCGTTCGAGCTGCAGCTGGACGTGTTCGCCGGGCCGCTGGACCTGCTCCTGCAGCTGATCGAGTCGCGCCAGCTGGACGTGCTCACCGTCCCTTTGGCCGAGATGGCCGATGCCTACGTTGGGCACCTTGCCTCCCACCCCGTGGCGCCCGAGCAGCTGGCGGACTTCGTGGGTATCGCCTCGCAGCTCATCCTGCTCAAGTCGCGCCGCCTGCTCCCCCGAGAGCCGGTGGCGGCCGCCAGTGGCGGCGAGGATGAGCCGGACGAAGGCGAGCTGCGCCGCCGCCTGGTCGAATACCGGGCCCTGCGCGACGCCGCCCGGCAGCTCGGGGAGCGGGACATGGCCACCCCGGCCTATCGCCGCGAGCCGCGCGAGTCCGACCTGCCCGCGGCGCCCGGTGAGGCCCTGCCATCCCGGCTGCTGGTGGAG
>JBOGSY010000193.1:0-4268 GCA_050691915.1 Candidatus Limnocylindria bacterium
CGCAGCTCGGCATCACCCTGCCCGTGGTTCTGGGTGGGATCCTCGCGCTCGGCTTCAACTACGGGGCCTACATGACGGAAATCTTCCGGGCAGGCATCCAGGCCGTCGCCCCCAGCCAGCGCGAGGCGTCGCAGGCATTGGGCATGCCCGAGTCGCTGACGTTCCGGCGCGTCGTCCTACCACAGGCGTTCCGGATCGTGATTCCGGCGATTGGCAACGACTTCGTCGCGATGATCAAGGACAGCTCGCTGGTCTACGTCTTGGGGGTGCAGGAACTCCTTTGGCGGGCGTCGACCCTGGGACGTCGGGAGCTTGCGTCGCTCGAGGGTCTGCTCATCGCTGCGGCCGTGTACTGGGGCCTGACCATCGTCTTCAGCTTCTTCCAGGAGCGCCTGGAGCGCCGCATGGCGCGGGGTGACCGATGACCGCCCAGCCACAGCCACAGCCACAGCCGCAGCCATCGTCCGAGGCTCAGGCCACCGGCTACCCGCCCGGCGAGCCCCTCCCCCACCACCTGGGCGAGGTCATCGTCGAGGCTCGTGGGCTGGAGAAGTACTTCGGCGAGGCCCACATCCTGCGAGGCATCGACCTGGAGGTGCACCGGCGCGAGGCGGTGATGCTCATCGGTCGGTCGGGAAGCGGCAAGACGACCTTCCTGCGCTGCCTGAACTTCCTGGAGGAGCCAACGGTCGGGTGGGTGGAGATCGACGGGATGCGCGTCGCAGCGGACCCGCTGCATGCCCGTTCCCGCGCCCACCAGGAGCAGATCCGCCAGCTGCGGCTGCGGGCCGGCATGCTGTTCCAGGACTTCGCCCTCTTCCCGCACATGACGGTCCTGGGCAACTGCATCGAGGCGCCCACTCGAGTGCGAGGCTTCGGTCGCGACGAGGCGCTGGCGATCGCGGAGAAGTACCTGGCCAAGGTCGGCCTGGCGGAGAAGCGCGACGAGTTCCCGGCCCGCCTGTCAGGTGGCCAGAAGCAGCGGGTGGCCATCGCCCGCGCCCTGTGCATGGAGCCCAAGGTCCTGCTCTTCGACGAGCCGACCAGCGCGCTGGACCCCGAGCTGATCGGCGAGGTGCTGAAGGTCATGGAGGAGCTGGCCCACGAGGGCACGACCATGATCGTGGTGACCCACGAGATGCACTTCGCCCGGGAGGCCGCCGACCGCGTCATCTTCATGGAGGACGGGGTGATCGTGGAGCAGGGGCCGTCCGAGCAGGTCCTGGACGACCCGCACGACGACCGCACCCGCCGCTTCCTGCGCCGCTTCCTCCATGCTTGAAGCAACCAATTCGGACCCCGATACGTCAGGAGGGGTGCAGGCACGGCGATTGCAGTAATGAGCCGGGCCGGGCACCCGCCCGCAAAGATGGAGGGGAACCGATATGGTCACGCGGCGTTGCACGCACTGCGATGCGGAGATCGAGGTCCCGGGCCAGGACCGCACCACCTGTCCAGTCTGTGGGCTCGATCCCGACCTGCCACCTCTCGCCTACCAGTTCGACGATGCCCCGGCCTTCTTCCTGGGCGGCGACCCTCGCCTGACTCCAGCCGAGGTCCACGCCCGGGTCGCCTAGCGTTCCCATTCGCCACGCTCGGGCGCCGCGCAGTTGCCGTCCAACCGCCGGCGACTCCTCACCTAACAGTCGCCCTGCTACTGCCTGACGAAAACCCCAGCGGCGCGCCGCGCCCGACTGACGGGCCGGGGACTACCGACGGACCCCGTAGACCTGGGCGCGGGGCAGGCGCGCCGCCTCGTCCTGGGCCCGGACGCGGTCGCGCGCGGGCTTGAGGGCAGCGGGCACATCGGCGGGGCGGCCGCCCTCCCGGTCGATCAGCCAGCGCAGGCCCCTCTCCGTGAGGGTCGCTCCCCCGGCGGTGCCCGGCTCGATGAAGGGGACCACCACCAGCCCGCGCCGGCCGAGGCGCTCCACGGCCAGCTGAACGCGGAACGGGTCCAGCGTCAGCTCCTCGGCCAGCGGGCCCAGGTCGACGGTGAGGTTCGGGAAGCGGCGCAGGACGCGCAGGATGGATGCGGCCAGCTGCTCTTCCGAGATGGGGGCCTCGGTGGCGGCTGGAAGCGTGGCCGTTGCCGCAGTTTCGCGGGCCGATGGCGTGACGGCCGTTGAGGGATCGGCCAGCGCATCCGCGCGGCGAGGGCGACGCGGCGCCTTGCGATCTACCGCCTCGCGCGCCGGTTTGCGGGCAGGCTTCTTCTCAGGGGTCACGGCCCGAGGATAGCAGCGCTCAGCCGTCGGCGGCCATGGGCCGCAGCTCGACGGCCACCGGCAGCCCGGCCGCGGATCGGACCTGCTCGACCAGGCGGTCGTCCCACTCGGCCCGGTCCGGCAGCCGCACATGCTGCGTGGCGCCGGCCACCGGGATGCTGATGACCACCGGCAGCTCGCCCGGCCGGTTGCGGATGGCCTGGGTGATCGACTCGATCGCAGGCAGCAGGCGCTCCATGCCAACGCCCTCGCCGAACCCGATGGCGATCGTCCCGGCCCCGGCCGCCGAGGCGCGCAGTGGCACGGCATCCGCCGGCACCGGTGGCTCATCGTCGGCGGCGCCCACGCCCACGCCCGCGCCCCCGCCCGCGCTCGTGACCGCCACCGGCACCGCTGACCCAATCCCCACCGCCGCCCCGCGCGGCCGCACGTCCCCACCACCGTTGCCGTTCGCCGGCGGGCGCCCGCCGCGCGAGCGGAGCAATCGGTCCCGTTCGGCACCGAAGGCCGCCGGACCCAGACGCACGGCATCGTCCCAGGCGTGCACCGCCTCGCACAGCATCTGCGACCCCTCGTCGCGGTGGTCGACGCGGCCGGTGACCAGGACGACGGAGTCATCGGTCCAGGCGTTGGCGGTGTCGGCGAAGATCTTGGGGAAGACGACCACCTCGACCGAGCCGGTCAGGTCCTCCAGGGTCACCACCAGCATGGTCGAGCCGGCGCGGGTCACGATCCGGCGGGACGACTGGATGATGCCGCCCAGGGTGACCTTGGCCTGGTCGGGCTCCTCCGCCAGGTCGCCGGTGTAGGCGGTGACGTACTCCGGCAGGACGGTCGCGATCTCGCCCAGCGGGTGCTCCGACAGGTAGAGGCCCAGCAGCTCCTTCTCCCAGCGCAGGCGCTCGCGGCGGGGCACATCGTCGTCGGCTGGCCCGCCCGGCTCCGGACCGATGGGTGCCGCCACATCGGGCACGGCGAACAGGTCGAAGAGGGTGCCCTGGCCCGCGGCGACGTCGCGCTGGTGGCGCGCGCCGGACTCCAGGGCGACGTCCAGCCGGTCCAGCAGGGCGCCGGCAGGGCCCAGCCCCAGCATGGCGCCGGCCTTGATCAGCGACTCGACCACCCGCTTGTTGACGGTGCGCAGGTCCACCCGCCGGCACAGGTCGTCCAGCGAGGCGAACGGGCCCGACTCGTCGGATGTCTCCGAGCGCCCCTCGCGGGCGGCCACGATGGCCTCGATCGCCCCCTCGCCCACGTTCTTGACCGCCACCAGGCCGAAGCGGATGGCAGAAGTCCCGTCGGCATCGGTCTCGACGCTGAAGAGCGCGCCGGAGCGCTGCACGTCCGGTGGACGCACGTCGATGCCCAGGCGCCGGCACTCGGCCACCACCGCGGCCACCTTCTCCGCCCGCTCCCGGAAGCCGTTGAGGACCGCGGTCATGAACTCGACCGGGTAGTTGGCCTTGAGGTAGGCGGTCTGGTAGGCGATGAGCCCGTAGCAGGTGGCGTGCGCCTTGTTGAACCCGTAGCGGGCGAACGGCTCGAAGGCGGCAAAGACCTGGTCCACGACCGATGGCGGGATCCCCTTCTTCTTGGCCCCGGCCTTGAACTTGGCCTCGTGCTCGCGCAGGACCGATTCCTTCTTCTTGCGGATCGCGTAGCACAGGTTGTCCGCCTCGGGGCCGGTGTAATCGGCCATGGCGATGGCGGCGGTCATGATGTCTTCCTGGTAGACGAAGATGCCGTACGTGTCGCGCAGCGCCGGCTCCAGTGCCGGGTGCAGGTAGGTCACCGGCTCCAGCCCGTGCTTGCGGCGAATGTAGGCCGGGATGTTGGCCATGGGCCCAGGTCGGAAGAGGGCGACCATGGCCGCCAGGTCGCGGACCTCGGTCGGCTTCAGCTCCTTGACGTAACGGCGCATCCCCGAGCCCTCCAGCTGGAAGACGCCGGTCGTCTCGCCGGTCGAGAGCAGCTCGAAGGTGCGCGCGTCGTCGAGCGGCAGGTTGTCGACGTCGATCTCCACGGACCGATGCGTCCGGA